>ONRZ01000107.1 GCA_900320345.1 uncultured Lachnospiraceae bacterium
TTAAGCAGATCGTTGTAAACAGATCCCGGTACCGTTGCGGGGATATAGTCATAACCCCTATCCTTATCATCCAATATACGCATCTTCCATTTACGGCTTACGTCAATTCTTTTCATGTATATACCTTTCCTTAAAGTCTTCCAATTCTGTTTACTTACAGATCCTTTATCGTTTCTTCTATCTCGCCAAGTGTCGGTATCGCGGGTATCCCGCCCGGTTTCTGTATACACAGTCCGCCCGATACGGCACCGTATTTTCCCGCCATAACAAGTTTATCCATTGTAATATCGGAAACACTCTTCACGCCCTGCCTTAAGAGGCTTGATATGAATCCTCCCCAATATGCATCGCCGGCACCTGTAGTATCTGTAACCTTTACCTTCATGGATGAGATATTTTCCGACTTGTCCCCATAGTATATCCTTGCCCCGTCACCGCCCAAAGTAAGCACGACCACAGCTATATCATACTTTTTCATAAATCCGGGGATATTATCCTCACCACCCGTAAAAAGCAGCTCCTCCTCCGATATTTTAAGAAGATCGGTAAGCGGGAATATTTCTTCACATTCCTTAAGGCATTCCCCGGCACTCCATATCTTATCCCTGTAATTTATATCAAAGCTGACAAGCTTGCCGGCATCCTTTGCATTTCTTAAGGCAAGCAGGACCGCATCACGTTCCGGAACTCCCGACTGGCTCACCGATCCCGCATGTACGATATCCCATTCGGAAAAATCAACTCTGCTCACATCATTTTCATCAAGCAGCATATCCGCACCCGGCTTCCTGGCAAACGTAAACGAACGGTCACCGGTTTCATCAAGAGTCACAAATGCAAGTGTCGTAGTTGCATCATCAGTAAGCTCAGGTACAAGGATCTCAATATTATCATTCTTGAGTGTGTTTACAAGCAGCCTTCCGAAATCATCATTCCCCAGCTTACCCAGAAAGCCCGATCCTATTCCGTTCCTCGAAATACTTACGGCTACATTTGCCGGTGCCCCTCCCGGATTGGCTGTGTAGGTGTTTAACATCCCGTTAATCGGTGTGAAATCTATGAGCATCTCTCCTATACATAGTGCTTTCATAAGTTTTCTCCTCTTAATCATTTGTCATAAGGGGTACCGCTTGCGGTGGATTCCTTATGACGGTTCGTAAAGTTCATAACGTGCTTTACGCCAGTTGCTTAATGATCTTCATCACTTTCAGGACTTATCGCGGCAATACCGATCTTCTCTCTATCATCGTTCCGGCGATCAGCACACGGCCTGTTGTATAAGACCTGTTCTCAAGTTTCTCAAGTATTATCCTGACCACATTGCGTACAAGTGCATCCGTGTCGACTCCGTATGTCGTTATTTTCGGCGAACTCATCTCCGCATAGATGAAATTGTCAAATGCCACCACCGACACATCCTCGGGAACCCTTAATCCGTTCTTTTGCAGTTTCTTCACAAGATTGAAGGCCACCGCATCCGAATTGCACACAAATGCGGTAGGCATAATTTCAGGAAGAGTCAGCTCGATAAAATCACCCTCTTCATCCCTGTCCTCAATACGCCACTCATCCTTAACGGCAAGTCCCGCCGACAACATGGCACGGTAGTATCCGATATAACGGTCCATTATGCTGCTGGTATTCCTTATACTTCCAACAAATGCAATGTCCGTATGTCCCTTGTGTATGAGATAATTCGTGAGTATGCCCGAACCGAAAACACTGTCGCTTATGACTGCATCCTCACGTACATCCTCATCATAAAAATCCATGTAAAGTATCGGAAGATCATAATTCCTAAGCATACCAAGATACTTCTTGGACATCTGTCCCAGGACAATAAGGCCTTCGATCTGACCCGTTGATATAAGTGCCGGTGCCTTAAGTTCCTTCTCGGAGCTCTTCATGATTATCTCAAGCATGCCCATCTGTCCCGCATCCGAGAGCATCATCATCGTTTTCTCATACAGTCTGCTGTAATATGCATCCTTGGTTATAAAGTGTTCACTTATGAGAATCCCGACATTATGCCGTCTACACGCGGCGTTCTTCTTAGAGCCGGTGTAACTGTATCCCATTTCTTCGGCTTTGCTGATTATCCTATCCCTTACAGCATCCGAAACGCCCTCCTTACCGCTCAATGCCTTGGACACCGACACTGTACTGACACCGAGTTCCCCGGCTATGTCACCCATGGTGACAGTTTTTCTTGCCATATTAGCTTCCTCCGCATATATTTACTTAATTAACTATTATAGCTTAATTAAGTAATACGGGCAATTGTAAAGCAATCAACTTCACCCTTTCACGGCACCGGATGTAAGTCCCGAATATATCTGATTCTGACAGGTTACAAATACTATAAGTGCCGGAAGCAGCGATATGATAACACCTGCGCATATCAGATTGTACTTACTTCCCAACGGGCCTACGAAAGTATATAGCGAAGTCGCTACAGTAGCGAGTTTCTTTTTATCCTGAAGGTACATATTTGCCATATAGTATTCATTGTAAGTGCCAACTCCCTTAAGTATGCACGACGTAACGATGGCCGGTTTAAGCAGCGGCAATAGTATCCTGTAGAAGATCGTGAAATAAGATGCACCGTCGACTATTGCCGATTCATCCAGCGACATATCGATATTCTCAAAAAATTG
This sequence comes from uncultured Lachnospiraceae bacterium, assembly GCA_900320345.1. Classification (GTDB taxonomy): domain Bacteria; phylum Bacillota; class Clostridia; order Lachnospirales; family Lachnospiraceae; genus UBA2868. The sequence continues at coordinate 2,658 of ONRZ01000107.1, forward strand.
TATATAGATGTATATGGCAATAACATCCGTTCCGCACATAAGGATTATGTATCCCGGCAGCGAGTTTATGAATCTCAGTTTATACATTATTTCATATACCGATATCTGCATCGCAACACCCGGAAGCATCGATGCGAACAGGAACAGATTTCTTATAAGTGTATTGCCGGGAAACTTAAATCTGTTAAGAACATATGCAAGCTGCGTCCCGATAAGCGTCGAAAAGAACAGCACACATACAAGTATTACAGCCGAATTGATAAACGCGTGCCCCATTCCTGCCTTATCAAATGCACTTGTAAAATTTCTGAAATTCGCCCAGCTTTCCGGAAGTGTCATAACATTCGTGCTCTGATATTCCGAATCGGTCTTAAATGCCGTTATCACACAGGACACCACCGGCAGCAGTGCGCAGAAAGAGAAGAACACCAACGAAAAATATTTAAGTATGGTCAGCAGAGTCTTTCCCGTTTTTTCAACAACCGTCATATTCTATCCTTCCTTTCTATATCCTTCTATTGTTCATTGCTCTTGAAAACATATTTAAAGAACAGTTTCTGAAGTATGGTCACTATAAAGATTATTATAAGAAGCACCACCGCCATTGCCGATGCCAGGCCAACCTTTTGCTGTGTGTGGGCTATTTCATGCATGACCACAAAATACGTTCCTGTTCCGTTGGCACCGTCCGTAATTACATACGGTGGTTCAAAGGCACTTAATGAACCCGAGATAGACAGGATCACATTGAGGACAAAGATCGTCTTTATACTCGGAAGGATTATGTATTTAAACTGCTGGAAACGATTGGCACCGTCAAGCATTGCCGCCTCATACAGTTCACCGTCAACAGACATTATCGCTCCGATGAACAGTACCATGTTCTGCCCGAAATACCTCCAAACCGAAGTTCCTACCAGCGATATATTGTTTATACTGCGGTCCTTAAGCCAATACGGAAGATTATCAAGTTCAAAACCGCACCACTGAAGAACCGTATCAAACACAAATCCTCTGGTGTAAAAGAATTTAAATATAAAACCGATCGCTATGCCGTTTATAAGAAACGGAAAAAACATAAATCCTTTAAACAGATTACCGCCCTTGACCTTAAAACTCAGGATGGTTGCCAGGTACAGCGCCAGTGTAAGCTGTACCACGGACCCTCCCATATAGTACAATGACAGCTTAAGAGCCCCGAAGCAGTCTTTTCTCGAAAATACCTTGATATAATTCTTAAGTCCCACAAATTTTCTGGCTCCGACGTATTTCATGTTATAAAAACTGTATCTAACCATCTCTGCAAAGGGAATGTATGTAAAGACCATCAACAGAACCATCGGAAGTATGAGAAACGCAAACATCACCAATACTTTCTGCCCGTCCCGGCTCCTAAGCCACTCCCCGAATGTACGCTTGTTATTTACTGACACATTCTTAGTCATTGTACTCTCTCCTGTTTATTTCGGATCAAAAATCAACAGATATACCAAGTTCTTCCTGCGCAGCATTCCACTTTTCAGTCCAGTCTGCGTATATATCGTCAAGCTTTTCCGAACCGTTGGCAGCCGCCTCTACTATTCTCTGTACCTTATCGTTTCCACCTGCATTGAATGAAAGCTCCGACTCGGCATTCATATCATTAAGATACGTCTCTTCTCCTGCTTTTGCCGGCTGATCGGAGGTTACCTCACAGCCATCAAATGCTGCGTACATATCAGGATTCTTACCACCTTTTACAACCGTATAACCACCCTCGTTAAAGCACCAGTCCGATTTTTCAACCATCCATTTAATAAAAATGAGGGATGCCAGTTTATTTTCTTCGGATGATTTTACGTTAATGCAGTAATTGTAATCGCCACCTGCTGCCACATACTGCTTACCGCCAACCGTCATGGGGAAAGGCATATAACCAACGTTCTCCGGGGTATCGCCTGCTTCCTGCATCTGTGCAAATGCCCATGAACCAAGTACCATTGTCCCTATCTCACCGCGATTCAACATACCCTTACAGCCTTCCCAGTCAGTAGTTGTATAGTCATCTTCAATAAGACCATTTGCGACTGCGTCATAAAGTATCCTGTAGAGATTATAGATACCGGTGTCATCACCCGGATCGGTGAAGGGAGATGCGGTATGAACGAACTTCTGGTTCATATAGGTATTGTCACCGTTAGTTACTATCCCGATATATGCATCCCATGCGCCCATCGTCCAGCCTGCCGCATAATTTGTGTACAGAGGAATAGCATCCGTATTGTCTTTGATAAGCTTAAGATCATCAAGAAACTCGGAAGGTGTGGTCGGCAGCTTATCGATCCCTGCATCCTTAAAAACTGCCTTGTTATATAGTACACCCTGTGCATTAGCCATATAAGGGATTCCGTAACACTGACCTTCATATTCCCATTGATCCACAAAATTAAGCTGCTGCGAAAGATTATCAAGTGTATCAAGCGGCATAAAATAATCTGCAAGATCGCTCTTATCAACAGCCGGAATGAACATCACATCTCCCCAGTCTCCCGTTGACAGACGCAGCAGTGAATCTTCCGCATAATCCGTTACAGCCTCCATTTCAACCTTAATGTTAGGAAATTCATTATTAAACTGAGCTACCATCTTATCCATTGTTCCGTCTTCGGCACGATCTGTTTTGTGATGAAGGAACTTAATAGATGCTTCGACATCGGCATATTTGCTAAGATCAAGCTGCGTATATACCGGCACTTCACCTGCCGCATCCGATGCCTCAGCTTCCGCTTCTTCAGCTTCCTCCTGTGTTTCTTCCG
>ONRZ01000170.1 GCA_900320345.1 uncultured Lachnospiraceae bacterium
GGATTTCATTTTGTTAACCCTGAAGATATAGATGCCGTTAAGATCGGAAAGCTATGCTGGTATGGATTTGATCATGGGGACAAGGGAGAGTTTGTAAACTGGGACAAACAGGATACCTCTTTTGATTGGACACCGGAAAAATCTTATAAGGATTGCCTTGGTGATATAATGGCACCTCTCCCTCACTCAACACATGAATATGACATTATTATAGCTGATGAGAAGGGAGAATATGTTTGCTTTTCGGGAATGTGGTGGGTGCCGCAAAATAAGCTGGCTTATATGGAGCCTCTTTGTACTGTACCCGAACACAGACGAAAAGGTCTTGCCGCTGCGGCACTGACTGCTCATTATCGCAGGATGAAAGCGTTGGGAGCAACTCATATGACAGGTGGCGGGGATCCTTTTTATGAGAAGATCGGATATGGAAAAGGGTTACATTGGAGTTTTTGGAAAAAGGATGTGTGAAATATGAACCTGCGAGATTGCTATATTGAAGAAGATCTGTTTCCCAAAATCTTTACAGATTATGAAGAGCGGGAATATGGAATCCTTTTCTTTAATACAGATAATAAGGATTCTTAACGGTATTGATAATGTTTATATATGGCCGGACGGAGAAACGCCGAAAAGAAAATATGAAGAAGGCGGCTACAGAGTGGCCCAAGTCCGCAGGGCAGGACGTGCGGTGATGAGAGACTGAGCGCTGAATTATAAAGCGAGAGGATCGATATAAAGATGATTTACGAATTGACAGATACATCGAAGGTAAAGAATTTTTATGAAGGCTGGCAGGAAACATTGATTTATTCCTGTCTGCAGAAGGTTATGGGGAAAATATTCACTACGGATATAGCATCTCCTAAGTCTGTGATGGCGTATGTCGGTTGTTTTGCTTTTTATGCGGGAGAAGCAGATCGGGAACTTGTTCGGAAAAAGCCCGACGGGTTTGTTATTATGGTCCCACAGAATAAGGAGTGGGAGGCTTGTATTGAGAAGTGCTTTCCTACGGCAAAGAAGGTAACCAGGTACGCCATTAAAAAGGATACCCGTTTTGATAAAGCTATGCTGAAAAACATGGTAGCAAAACTGTCTGTTGGATATGAGATGAAAGAGATCGATGAGAAAATCTATGACCTGTGTCTTACGGATCCGGTGACAAGGGATTTTGTTTCATCATTTGAAAGTAAGGAAAGATTTTTGGAGCTCGGGCGGGGAATGGTGATCATGAAATCCGGCCGCATCGTAGCCGGGGCATCTTCTTATACCAGATATAAGGACGGGATTGAGATAGAGGTAGATACGGTAGAGGAAGAACGCAGAAAAGGTCTTGCTACGATCGTTTGTGCCGCGTTGATCTTACGGTGTCTTGATGAAGGATTATACCCGAGCTGGGATGCCCAGAATATGAATTCTGTTCGTCTGGCAGAAAAGCTCGGATATGAATTTGATCATGAATATACTGCATATGAAGTGTCCGGGGAAGACAGGACACATTGATCCGGACAAAACGGGACATAAAATGACAGGATTTCTATTCAGGCTCCTCGTAGAATAAAGTCATCAAAGAGGAATGTGACAGATGGAGTGGCTAACCAGTATTCGGAAAGCGATTAATTACATGGAAGAGCATCTGGAAGATAACATCAGTGCGCAGGATGTTGCAAAGCAGGTCTTTATGTCATCATTCTTTTTTCAGAAGGGCTTTTCACTGATGACCGGTTACGGACTGAGTGAGTATATCAGAAACCGCAGACTGTACAAGGCGGCACTGGACCTTCGGATAAATGATATCCGATTTAAGGGAAAGCGTTCTGTTGATTGGGATGATGTTAAGGGATATCTTGAAGAATATGTTGGTCAATTCTTTCAGATCGCTTCCTCGGAAGATGGAATTGTGGAACGGTACAACGTTTTTTACGCATCGTTGCTGATCAGACATGACAATAATGGAAAGATGTATCTGTATGATGTTATAGACATAAAAAAAGAAACGAGCAACCCTTTGGAGTCATAGACTTTACTTGGCAAAAACCCATTTCTCTTTGCGCTAAATCTAACATATATCGGAATGGGATGTCAATACGATATTTGAAATAATGATAGCGTAAACTTAAATAAGTTTACGCTATCCGTTTCTGAGAAAAAGCTTGACAAGCTAACGATTTATAGCTACGATAAGGCTAACTTTCGTTAGCGGAGATTGGGAGGATATCATGTCAACAAAGCAAAGAATACTGGATGAAGCATTAACGCTGTTTGCTGAGAATGGATATGACGGAACCGGCGTGGATTTGATTGCTGAACGTGTCGGCATCAAGGGTCCTTCCCTCTATAAGCACTATAAGGGAAAGGAAGAAATCCTAAATGCCCTGATAGATGCGGCGGAGGAACGGTATGAGGAAATGTTTGGGTCTGAGAAAAATATCGGAAAGATACCTAAGACCCGGGAAGAGTTTATAAAGGTGACGATGGAAAGGATTTCATTCACAATGCGGGATCCAATAATCCGCAAGACGCGGATGCTCCTTGTACAGGAACAGTTCAGAAATGAAAGGATTTCCGAGGTTACGACCAGGCATCAGCTGGACGGAATACAGAGGATGTTTGCAAAGATCATCAAAGGCATGATGGATGAGGGTATCGTCAAAAATGATGATCCGGAGCTCCTTGCGGTAGAACTTACCGCGCCTGCTGTTCTGCAGATTGCAAGGTCAGACAGGCAGCCGCGATATGAGGAAGAATGCATGGAATACATCGAAAAGCATTTACGGCATTTTTGCAAGGTATATATGAAAAAGTGAGCAAAGGTGTTGATTTCGTGCTTGCACGAAAAATCAACACTTTTGCGAGCGAAAACACGGAGCCGGTAGGCGACGTGGGAGAGGATTGATTGTACAGTATGGAAACAATCGTGGAAACTGAAAGACTGTTGCTTCGGGAAATGAACATGGGAGACTATGATGCATTGTATAAGATCCTTGCGGATTCTGACATTATGCGGCACTATCCGTACACCTTTGATGAAAGAAGAGTTCGGGGCTGGATAGAGCACAACATGGAGCGATACGTGAGGGATGGTTTCGGACTTTGGGCGGTATGCCTGAAGGATACCGGTGAAATGATCGGCGATTGTGGGCTGACATTACAAAACATAGAAGGCAAAATGCTTCCGGAGATCGGATATCACATTCGCAGAGACTGTCAGCGTAGGGGATATGCGAAGGAAGCAGCAAAAGCAGTGATGGACTGGGCGTTTTGGAATACAGGCTATCCTGCATTGTATTCTTACTGTAAATATACTAATGAAGCGTCCATTAGGACAGCGGAGGCTATAGGGATGCAATTTGACAGAGAATATCCTGATGAAGCAAACGGGATAACACATGTATCGGTAATATATCGGAGGACTTGATCATGAATGAATACATTGCATATTGCGGGCTGGACTGTGAGACTTGCGAAGCTCGTTTGGCTACGGTTAATAACGATGATGAGCTGCGGATAAAGGTATCGAAGGAATGGTCTGAGCTTAATGGAGTGGAGATCACGCCGGAAATGATCAACTGCTCCGGCTGCCGTATTCCGGGAGTAAAGACAGTGTACTGCGATTCTTTATGTCCGATCAGACAGTGCGCGAGATGATGGCAAATGTAAAATCATCAACATTATATCAGGGTATGCCATGCATAAGAGATTTATTGCTGTGCATAAGACAATGAACAAAGTGACGGGCGTGCTGCTTTTCATGCTTCCGCTGACATTATCAATAGTCCCGCTTATATACACGGGAATCCCGATATGTTCAGTAGCGACATTTGCGGCTGTCCAGGAAGGGCATTTCATAAGGACAGGAAAGGGGATTAAAACATAGGTTATCCCTGCTGAATCTGGGGAGATGAAGAACGATGGACAGAGTAAGCGGAGGGCTGACGGTATATTTTGAGCGATAAGCCTGAGAGTGCCCGTCATGCTTGCATGAACGGGCATTTGAGGGCAACGGACATGCGAGCAGGTTTTCCGCTCGCATGAAGATCCGTTCTGGGTGGGTGTTTTTGAGAGAATTGAAAACAGGAAACTGTCAGTAGCTAAAGTGACGTTTGGTGCGGAGCCGAAGGATTACGAGGTCTTGGAGTTTATAAATCGGAACTATTATCATCTGCAGTTTAGTCCGGCGGTTGAAACGGTTGTAAAGGATACGAAGAAGAACCCTAAAAGGGCACAGCGTGATGCGAAAAAACAGACATTGGAGACGGGCATAGGCACTAAATCGCAGCAGGCACTTAAATTACAACTGGAGCAGAATAAGCAGGAACGGAAAGTCAGAAGCCGTGAACAAAGGGAAGCGGAGAGCCAGCGAATATTTGAATTGAAGAAAATTAAGAAAAGAGAAAAGCATAGGGGACATTGAGGGATGGAAATAAGAATAGAGAGACTAACTGAAGATAACTTTAATTCCCATTCACTGGATAACTTTATCAGGCATCAGGTTGTCACAGAG
>ONRZ01000062.1 GCA_900320345.1 uncultured Lachnospiraceae bacterium
GGAATTTGCCAATAAAGAGATGAGCAACCTGGTCTTAAGCATAGACGGCCGAAAGGAAGTACACGATCTTATGAGGCCTTTCCGCGGCGGTCAGGGAAGTTATGATGCTATAGTTGATAAGCTTAAGAAGGCGGCAGACAGCAGGGATCAGATGAATTACTATGTGAGGGGTACATTCACACGTAACAATCTCGATTTTTCCGAAGATGTAAAGCATCTCGCAGAGCTTGGGTTTGAACAGATAAGCATAGAACCTGTTGTTGCGGAGCCGACAGAGGATTACGCGATAAGGGAAGAGGATATTCCCGTTATCCTTGAGCAGTACGATAGGCTTGCCTTATATCTTCTCGATCGAAAGAAGAGAGGCAAGGGAGTCAACTTTTTTCACTTTATGATCGACTTAAGCGGCGGTCCCTGTGTGGCAAAGAGGCTTTTTTCACTTTATGATCGACTTAAGCGGCGGTCCCTGTGTGGCAAAGAGGCTGTCGGGCTGCGGCTCGGGAACCGAATATCTGGCCGTTACACCGACAGGTGAGTTGTATCCCTGTCATCAGTTCGTCGGCAAGAGTGAGTTTAAGCTCGGTGATGTATATACTGGCGTTACAAATACTAAGGTACAGGATGAATTCAAGCTATGTAACGTTTACGCCAAGGAAAAATGCCGTGACTGTTTTGCAAAGTTCTACTGCAGCGGCGGATGTGCGGCGAATTCATATAATTTTTCCGGAGATATAAACGGCGCTTACGATATTGGCTGTGAACTCCAGAAAAAACGCGTTGAAGCGGCAATTATGATGAAGGCTGCAGAAGCGGATATGCAGATAGATAAGTAACCGTTCGCAAACAATATGAGGATGGTTATCATATAAGTATTAAAGGATAAATATTAAAAGGGAGAGAAGCAATGAAAAAACGTAATGCAGTCCTTACACTGCTGATCGTGATCGTATTGACGGTTGCCTTTGCGTTCATGGTCGTTTACGGTGTGGGACAGGACAAGGTAGGCGCTGCGTCGGAGATCAAACTCGGTCTTGACCTTGCAGGTGGTGTCAGCATCACATATCAGGCAGTTGGCGAAGAGAAGCCTTCAAATGCGGATATGGATGATACGATCTATAAGCTCCAGCGTCGTGTGGAAGGCTACAGTACAGAGGCGCAGGTTTATAAGGAGGGCGATGACCGTATCAGCATCGAGATACCCGGTGTCGAAGATGCAAATGCAGTCCTTGAAGAACTCGGTAAGCCCGGACAGTTGTATTTCATAGCTCAGTATGATGCTGACGGAAATGCCAACTACGACAGAAACACCGGCGCTCTCAATAAGAGTATAGAAGAACTTCAGGCAGACGGTTCGATAGTCCTTGAAGGTACCGATGTTCAGTCGGCAGCCGGAGGTGCATATCAGGACGAGCTTAAGGGTGTTCAGTATGTTGTTGAACTTACACTTACACCTGACGGTGCAAAGAAGTTCGCGGATGCTACCACAAAGGCTGTAACGAATCATGATTCGATAATGATCTATTATGACGGAGCTGCAGTCAGCATTCCTACGGTACAGTCAGCGATAACAAACGGTCAGGCACAGATAACAGGAATGGAAGATGCCGACAAGGCTGAACAGCTCGCATCTACCATAAGGATCGGTGGACTTAAGCTTGCTCTTGAAGAGTTAAGATCAAACGTAGTAGGCGCACAGCTCGGTTCGGAGGCGATCTCGACCAGTATCAAGGCCGGTATAATAGGTTTTGCGATAGTCGTTGTATTTATGATCGCGGTATTCCTGATCCCCGGTTTATGTGCATCACTTGCCCTTGCATTATATATTGTTATAGTAATGGTTCTTTTGAACCTGTTCTCTGATGCGTTCGGACTTACGCTTACGCTTCCCGGTATCGCAGGTATCATCCTTTCGATAGGTATGGCGGTCGATGCAAACGTTATTACATTTGCAAGGATCAGGGAAGAGATAGCAGCGGGTAAGACAGTAAGCACAGCCATCAAGCTTGGTTATGAGAAGGCATTCTCGGCAATCCTTGACGGTAACCTTACAACACTTATAGCGGCAGTCGTGCTCGGTATCCTTGGAACGGGATCGATAAGAGGTTTTGCGATCACGCTCGGCATAGGTATCGTGGTATCAATGTTCACGGCTCTCGTTGTGACCAAGAAGCTTCTTAATTCCATGTATGATCTCGGAGTAAGGGATGAGAAGTTCTATGGTAAGGCAAAGCAGATAAAGAACATAGATTTCCTTGGAAAGAGAAAGGTATTTATCGGTATATCGATAGCAGCGATAGTGGCAGGCTTCATAGCAATGGGTGTAAATGCAGGTGCAGGAAAGCATGCTCTCAACCTTTCGCTTGAGTTCCTGGGCGGTACTTCCACAAACGTTACGTTCAATGAGGATATGAGTGTTGCGGATATCGATGCCAAGGTAGTTCCGATAATCGAAGATATTACCGGAGACGGTAATGTTCAGGTACAGAAGGTTGCCGGAAGCAACGAAGTGATATTTAAGACAAGGACACTGTCTGCTGAAGAGAGAACCGAGTTCTCCGATAAGATGGTTGAGAATTTCTCGGTTGAAGCAGAGAAGATTACGGCAGAGACAATAAGTTCAACTATAAGTTCCGAGATGAGCAGAAGTGCCGTAATAGCCGTGATCATAGCTACAGCCTGCATGCTCTTATATATCTGGCTGAGGTTCAGCGATGTAAAGTTCGGTTTCGGCTCTGTTATAGCACTTGTACATGATGTTCTTGTTGTTCTTGCCTTTTACGCATTCTCCCGCGTATCTGTCGGCAACACGTTCATAGCTTGTATGCTTACGATAGTCGGTTATTCGATCAACGCAACGATCGTTATTTACGACAGGATAAGAGAAGTGTTAAGGGATACACAGTTCAATACAATGTCGCTTGAAGATAAGGTCAACATGTGTGTCAATCAGACACTTACAAGAAGTATATTCACTTCACTGACCACCTTTATCATGGTTGCGGTGCTTTATATTCTCGGTGTTTCTTCGATAAGAGAATTCGCACTTCCTCTGATGGTAGGTATTATCTGCGGTACATATTCATCGATATGTCTTGCAAGCGCTTTGTGGTATATCTTTAAGACAAAGCTTGTTAAGTCAAAATAATTTATAATAGTGATCTTCAGGGCTGCTTAATGGCAGCCCTGTTTGATTTAAGGAAAGATAATGAAGAACTGGTTTGTGGCGTTAAGACATGCCGATTTTGATGAGATAGCTGGGAAATTTGATATATCGCCTGTCCTTGCACGTATAATAAGGAACAGGGATATAATAGGTGATGATGCGATCTTTATGTACCTTAACGGTACCGTGGAAGATATGCACGATCCTCATAAACTTAAAGATATTGATAAGGCTTCCTCTATTCTGTATGATGCGGTCGCTTCCGGAGAAAAGATCTTTATCGTCGGAGATTATGATGTGGATGGCGTATGCTCATCGTATATACTTTTAAAAGGACTTACATATCTTGGCGGGAACGCGAAGGTACGCCTGCCGGACAGAGTGACTGACGGCTATGGTATCAACAGTGTGATGATAGATGAGGCGGTTGAGTGGGGTGCCGATATAATACTGACCTGTGATAATGGTATAGCTGCATTTAATGAAACCGGGTATGCCAAAGAGAAGGGGCTTAAGGTCATAATAACCGACCATCATGAGGTGCCCTATGAGGAAAGTAAAGATGAAAAGAAGTACATAATACCTGCGGCCGATGCCGTAGTGGATCCAAAGCAGGAAGATTGTGATTATCCGTTCAGTGAGATCTGCGGATGCATGGTGGCATATAAGCTGATGCAGTGCATTTTTGAAAAGGCCGGCAAAGGAGAGGAACTGCTTCGGGAATTCCTGATGTTTACAGGGTTTGCAACTGTTGAGGACGTGATGGAATTAAAGGATGAAAACCGTATTGCCGTCAAGTATGCGATAGAGCAAATGAAAACTACGGATAATCCCGGCATGAAGTGTCTTATAGATGTTACCGGCATAGACAGGAGCAGGCTGTCACCATATCATATAGGTTTTATCTTGGGCCCCTGTATAAATGCATCGGGAAGGCTTGACAGTGCACAGAGAGCTCTTTTAATGTTTACTTGCGATACCTATGAGGAGGCTCTTCCCGTTGCAATGGAATTAAAGGAACTTAACGACAGCAGGAAAGAACTTACCGAAAGATATCTTGATAAAGCCGTGAAAATAATTGAAAGTGATCCGGAACTTGGATCAGACAGGGTGCTGGTGGTACATATACCCGACTGCCACGAGAGCCTTGCGGGAATAATAGCGGGAAGGATAAGGGAGAAGTACTATAGACCGGTATTTGTGCTGACAGGTGAGAAAGAAAATGTAAAAGGTTCGGGACGGTCGATCGAAGCATATAACATGCACGGAGAAATGAGCCGGTGTGCAGAGTTCTTTACAAAATTCGGAGGCCATAAGATGGCGGCAGGTCTGTCCATGAATGAAAAGGATATAGAAGGTTTCAGAGAGAAGATCAATGAATACTGTACCCTTACAGATGACGAAATGACGGAAAAAATGCTGATAGATATCCCGCTGCCGGTTGAATATGCTACTATGGATCTTGCAAAGGAACTCTCAAAGCTTGAACCCTACGGTAACGGTAACAGAAGACCTCTGTTTGCAAGAAAGGATCTGATACCGTACGATATAAAGGTTCTCGGCAAGAACAGAAATACCGTAAAACTCAAGTTAAGATCCGGTGACCACGCGACGGGCAGTGCGGAAGCGATCTGCTATGGAGACGGTGATGAGATAGCAGCTTCAATGAAGGAAAAGGGTAAGATCGATATAGCCTATGAGATATCGATAAACACATATATGGATAGGAGCAGTGTTCAGCTTGTGATAAAGGATTTCAGATAATTGTCCGTAAATGAACAACAGCCATTCTGAAGAATGGCTGCTGCACATTTATGAGGGGGAGATAGTGGGTGTGTCTTCAACTATCCATGTATTATTATATGTTTTAATTGTGTACAATCTGTGAGCGATGTATAAAAAGAAGATAAAAAGGGTGCTTTTTTTATTAAAATGACATAAGTAAACAATAATAGAGCCCATTATGTCACAAAAAGAACGAAATGCTGTATAATATACCGGTATCAGAAAAAATTTGAATGGAGAAGGATCATGAGATTAAGCGAACTTTTAAAAGATATCAAATATGAATGCATAAAGGGAAAGGATGACAGGGAAGTATCATGTGTTGTTTATGATTCCCGTAAGCTTTGTAAGGACTGTGTATTTGTCTGTATAAAGGGTGCCAATTTTGACGGACACTCTCCGTTATAAAGGTTGAGAATACACGATATGCTATGGCTTTTATCGCATCTGCGTCAAACGGTGATCCTTCAAAAAGATTAAAGACTATCGGCATCACCGGTACCAAGGGCAAGACCACAACAACCTATCTTATAAAGTCGATACTTGAAAATGCGGGATATAAGGTAGGACTCATAGGTACCATAGAGGTAATCATAGGAGATAAACACATACCGGCTCTTAATACTACGCCGGAATCATATGTGATCCAGGATTATTTCAGGCAGATGGCGGATGAAGGCTGTGATGCGGTGGTTATGGAGGTTTCTTCGCAGGGACTTATGCTGCACAGGACTGCTGCCATCGATTTTGATCTTGGTATTTTTACGAATATTGAGCCCGACCATATAGGCCCTAACGAGCATACAAGTTTCGAACACTATCTTGAATGCAAGAGCATGCTCTTTAAGCAGTGCAGGGTGGGAATAGTAAACGGAGACGACAAGCATGTTGATGATGTTTTAAAAGGTCATACATGCAAGGTTGAAAAATACGGACTTAGCGACGGTAATGATCTTACGGCGAAGGATATAGAGTTTGTAAAAGGGAAGGGATATCTGGGTGTATCGTTTAAAACACAGGGCCTTATGGATATTAAGGCAGAGGCAGATCTTCCCGGTATCTTCAGCGTATATAACTGCCTGTGTGCCATAGCTGTCTGCAGGCATTTTGATATAAATGAAGAAAACATAATGAAGGCACTTAAAGGTGCAAAGGTCAAGGGACGTATAGAAATGATAAAGGTATCCGATGAATTTACCCTTATGATCGATTATGCACATAATGCAATGGCACTTGAGAGCCTGCTCACGACACTCAAGGCTTACGATCCGGGACGTCTTGTATGCGTGTTCGGCTGCGGAGGGAACCGCTCGAAGATAAGGCGCTATGAGATGGGAGAAGTATCGGGAAGGTTAGCCGATCTTACCGTTATAACTTCCGATAACCCGCGTTTTGAGGAGCCTCTTGATATAATAAAGGATATTGAGACGGGCATAAGTAAGACTGAAGGTAAGCACATATCGATACCTGACCGGAAGGATGCCATAAGGTATGTCATAAACAACGGACAGCCCGGGGATATAATAGTTCTGGCCGGAAAGGGACATGAGGACTATCAGGAGATAAAGGGTAAGAAATATCCTATGGATGAGAGGGTGCTCATACAGGAAATACTCGGTGAAAAATAGCATTTTTCGCTTGATTAGTGGCTTTTCTTGTGTTATATTTATGAAGTTGCAGACAACTGTGCGGTTTTGTGTTTCATAAATGGACCGACAGTTGAAAAAAAGCACGTTTGCGGATAGACAGGCCGGTGCCTTGCTCGGGTGGCCTGTAGTCGGAAGCAGACGGAAGATAAACCAAACGGAGGTAAGAAAAATGAGCGTAATTTCAATGAAGCAGTTGCTTGAAGCAGGTGTTCATTTCGGACACCAGACCAGAAGATGGAACCCTAAGATGGCTCCTTACATCTATACCGAGAGGAACGGTATCTATATCATCGATCTTCAGAAGTCGGTAGGGATGGTTGATGATGCGTACAACGCAGTAGCATCAATTGCAGAGCAGGGCGGAACGATCCTGTTCGTAGGAACTAAGAAGCAGGCACAGGATGCCGTTAAGGTAGAGGCTGAGCGCTGCGGTATGTTCTATGTAAACGAGAGATGGTTGGGCGGTATGCTCACAAACTTCAAGACTATCCAGAGCCGTATAAAGAGGCTTAAGGATATCGAGAGGATGTCTGAAGACGGAACATTCGATGTTCTTCCCAAGAAGGAAGTTATCGCACTTAAGAAGGAATGGGAGAAGCTCGAGAAGAACCTTGGCGGTATCAAGGAGATGAAGAAGATCCCCGATGCTATATTTGTAGTAGATCCCAAGAAGGAAAGGATCTGTGTACAGGAAGCTCATGCACTTGGCGTTACGCTTATAGGTATCTGTGATACAAACTGCGATCCCGAGGAGCTTGATTATGTAATACCCGGTAATGATGATGCAATAAGAGCGGTTAAGCTTATCGTTTCCAAGATGGCTGATGCTGTTATAGAGGCACATCAGGGCGAAGAGATGACAGATGATGCTATGGCAGAAGCTGCAAATGCAGCAGAAGAAGCAGAGCCTACTGATATAGAAGAGGTTGCTGCGGCAGAAGAAGCATAGAAGAAGTATAAAAGAATAAGAATACAGGAGGAAACATAGATGGCAAACATTACAGCGGCAATGGTCAAGGAACTTCGTGAAATGACCGGCGCGGGTATGATGGATTGTAAGAAGGCTCTTAATGAGACCGATGGAGATATGGATGCTGCGGTTGAGTTCTTAAGGAAGAGCGGCGCGGCTAAGATGGAGAAGAAGGCAAGCAGGATCGCAGCAGAAGGTATCTGCCGTATAGCATGCGAAGGAAATACTGCGGTAGTTGCAGAGGTTAACTCTGAGACAGACTTTGTTGCCAAGAATGAAGTATTCCAGGAGTTCGTACAGAAGGTTGCGGATACAGCACTTAAGTCGGGACTTAACGGCGGTAAGAACGGTGAGGATGTTGCTGATCTTCTTACAAAGGACGGCCTTAATGAACTCCTTGTCGAGAAGACGGCCAAGATCGGTGAGAAGCTTTCCGTAAGACGTTTCGAGAAGGTTACCGCAGATTGCATCGCCACATATATCCATGGCGGCGGAAGGATCGGTGTTATCATAGCAGGAAGCGGAGCAAGCGATGATGCGGCTAAGGAAGCTCTTACAAACCTTGCAATGCAGGTTGCTGCAATGAGCCCTCAGTATCGTGAAAGAGCTGACATCTCAGAGGCTGAACTTGCAAAGGAGAAGGAGATCACCATAGACAGTGCTCTTAATGATCCCGCTTCACTTCCGAAGCCCATTCTTAATGATGTATTTGCCAAGGCTCTTGAAGGCAACAAGTTAAATGATGCGGACAAGGCTGTATACGAAGAGAAGAAGAATGATAAATACCTTTTCAACTTCCTTTCGGAGGAAGCAAAGGCAGCACTTGCGGCCATAGCTATGGAAGGCAAGGCAGAATATGTTGAGAATAAGATCTTCAGCGGTCTTGTAGACGGACGTATCAGCAAGCATCTCAAGGAGATATGCCTTATGGATCAGGTATATGTCAAGGCTGAGGACGGCAAGCAGAGCGTTGCAAAATATATCGAATCTGTTAATAAGGACTTAAAGGTTGTTAAATTCGTTCGTTTCGAAGTCGGTGAAGGAATGGAGAAGAAGAACGAAGATTTCGCAGCTGAAGTTGCGGCACAGGGCACAGATGGCAGGCAACTAAACAGACCATACAGTTAATGATATTTAAGGGTATGACTTTGTTCATACCCTTATTTAAGTCTTATCTATGGAATCAAAGAAAAAACATAACATACAATATGACAGGATGATACAGACTCCTGTGCCCAGGCTTATCATAAGACTTGCAATACCTACAGTCTTAAGTATGATGGTGACCAACCTTTATAATGTTGTTGATACGGCATTTGTGGGACGGCTGGGCACAAGTGCGAGCGGTGCAGTGGGTATAGTATTCGGTTTTATGTCCATACTTCAGGCGATCGGCTTTACGTTCGGTCAGGGATCGGGCAGTATCATATCGAGAAGGCTGGGGGACAAGGATAGCGAAAAAGCATCTGTTATCGCATCGACGGGATTCTGCCTGTCCTTTATCACTGCGATCGTTGCTTCCGTTATCTGTTATCTGTTCCTTGACAGGATAATCATGTTCCTGGGGAGCACAGAAACGATCGCACCTTATGCAAGAACCTACATATTGTTCATCCTGGCGACAGCTCCGTTTATGGTAAGCAGTTTTACGATAAATAATGTCTTAAGGTATGAAGGCAGGGCAATGCTCGGAATGATAGGACTTTTAAGCGGAGCCGTTATCAATATACTCGGAGACATGATCTTTATGTTCGGTATGGGTATGGGGATAGCAGGTGCCGGGCTTTCAACGGCACTCTCACAGGTTATAAGCTTTACGATACTGCTGGTTCCGTTTTACAAGGGACAGACACAATGCAGGCTGTCCATTTCAAACGTTAAGTTTAATGCCGCAGACATATGGGATATCATAGCGACAGGATGCCCCAGTCTGCTAAGACAGGGGTTGGGAAGCGTAACGACTATTATTTTAAATACCGAAGCTGCCGTATACGGCGATGCGGCTGTTGCGGGAATGAGCATTGTATCACGCCTGTTCTTTTTCCTGTTTTCGATAGCGATCGGCGTCGGACAGGGTCAGCCGGTATGCGGTTTCTCATACGGTGCAAAGAGATACGACAGATTAAAACAGGGATTTAAGTTCACTGTTATGCTGTCGGAAATGTTAATGATAATCCTCGGAGCGATACTGTATATTAAGGCACCGTATTTCGTGAAGCTCTTAAGGGATGATCCGGAAGTTGTCGAGGTTGCGGTAAGGGCGCTCAGACTCCAGTGTATAGCTGTCCTTTTCCTGCCGCTTGCCATGAACACGGAAATGCTGATGCAGTGTACGGGACAGAAACTTGCGGCCTCTCTTTTATCGATGATGAGAAACGGCCTCATTTTTATTCCCGTGTTATTGATACTTGCACGTATACGAGGTATATCAGGGATACAGGAAGCACAGCCGCTTTCTTATGTTATAGGCTTTCTGCCCGGTGCTGCGGCAGCATATATGTTTTTCGGGAAATTAAATAACAGTGACGAACGTGATAAGACCCGGAAATCAGATTAATATAACGCGCGATATAAAAAAACGTGCAGGATGAAAAGTTTAAGATCCGCATACAAAATGAAAGGGGAATATATGAAGATCAGGGTTATAAACGGACCAAACATAAATATGTTGGGAATAAGGGAACCGGATATTTACGGAAGGACCACTTATGAAGATCTTGTAAGGCTGATAGAGCAGCACGCAAAAGATACAGATACAGAGGTTGAAGTAATGCAGAGTAATCATGAGGGCGACCTCGTGGATATGCTGCAGGAGTGTTATCGGAAGGTTGACGGTATAGTGATAAATCCCGGGGCCTATACACATACAAGCGTGGCGATACTTGATGCGCTGAAAGCCGTTTCGATACCTGCGATAGAAGTGCATATATCAAAGGTTGATGAGAGAGAGGATTTCAGACAGATAAGTTATATCAGAAAGGCCTGTATCGAAACGATATCAGGTCATGGTATAAACGGTTATATTGAGGCAATGGATCATCTTAAGGAACATATTTTGGAAAATAAACAAACCGATAAGGCATGATCTGAAAGGATATGATATGGATTGGATAAATAACAGGAAAATACTTATAGTAGGTCTTGGATTAATGGGAGGAAGCTATGCCAAGGCATTAAAACGGCTGGGATATTCGGTGAGCGCCATTGATGCAAGGAAGAGTTCTGTCGAATATGCTCTGGATAACGGAATAATAGATGAGGGTTCGGACCATGCCGATAAGAAGATCATTTCCGAAGCGGATACCATAATCTTTGCGGTCTATCCCAGGATCATCTGCGACTGGATACGGGAAAATCAGGCTATGTTCAAGCCGGGTATAATCATAACGGACGTGACGGGCATAAAGGGCAATATAGTCTATGATATACAGGATATACTGAGGGAAGACGTTGAATTCATAGCATCACATCCCATGGCGGGCAGGGAACTGTCCGGTGTTGAGAATTCGGATGACAGGATATTCAGGGATGCCAATTTTATTGTTGTCCCCACAGAGAAGAATTCAAAAGAGGCAGTAAAGTGGTGTTCAAACCTGGGACAGATACTCGGCTGCAGGAAGGTTTCCGTACTGTCGCCCGCTGAGCATGACAGGATGATAGCATATGTATCACAGTTGACACATTGCATAGCGGTTTCCCTTATGACCTGCCATGATGATCCAAAGATTGCCGATTATACAGGCGATTCTTTCAGGGATCTTACGAGGATAGCCAGAATAAACGAAAATATGTGGACCGAGCTTTTCTTCATGAACAAGGAAGCTTTACTCAGTGAGATGGATGCGTTCATAGGTGAGCTTTCAAGCATCAGGAAATATATTGAAAGTGAGGACGAAGAGGCACTCAAGGAGAAGATGAGGACATCGACGGCACGCAGAGAGAGTTTCGATAAATAGAAAAAGAAGAACCGCTATCCAAGCGGTTCTTCAACATATTCACGTCTGTTGTATTTGGCGAGTATCTCGTTTATCTTCTCGGTAGGCGTGTGGACCTTGGACAGAGCCACATCATGATTAAGGAAGTTTATTATCGATGCAAGGAACTTGCTCATGTTTGCTTCGATATAATAAGGACGCTTATACAGTTCGGGTGTATGATAATTTAAGTTTGTACAAACGATCCTGTCAAACCAGCATTTCTCATATGCCTTATCAAACATTTCAAGTCCGTCCGTGAACAGACCGAAGGTGCAGCAGATAAATACGCGCTTGGCATTCATTGCCTTTAACTGGCGTGATGTATCGATCATGCTTCCGCCCGATGAAATGATATCATCAATTACGATAACATCCTTGCCGTCTATATTATCACCTAAGAATTCATGTGCGACTATCGGATTCTTGCCGTTCACAACCTTTGAAAAATCCCTGCGCTTATAAAACATTCCTATATCCACGCCGAGGACACCTGCAAAATATACGGCTCTCGGAAGTGCGCCTTCATCGGGGCAGATAACAACAAGGTTATCCTTATCGATGACCAGGTCCTTCTCATAATGAAGAAGAGTACGTATGAACTGGTAAGGCGGCTGAAAGTTATCAAAGCCGCAAAGCGGAGCCGAATTCTGAACTCTGGGATCGTGAGCGTCAAAGGTTACGATGTTTGTAACACCCATTTCACTCAGTTCTTCTATCGCATATGCGCAGTCGAGAGATTCGCGGCCGTAACGTTTGTGCTGCCTGCTCTCATACAAAAACGGCATTACCACCGTTATCCTGTGAGCCTTGCCCGCAGAAGCGGCTATTATCCTCTTTATATCCTGATAGATGTCATCGGGTGACATATGATTAACAAAGCCGTTTATCGGATAAGTGAGACTGTGATTGACAACATCCGCAAGTATGTACAGATCCTTGCCTCTGATGGATTCGTGAAAAATGCATTTTCCTTCTCCGGATCCAAACCGAGGGCACTCACAGTCGGCTATGTAATCGTCACACTGATATCCCTGAAAAGCAGGAGAACTTAGATTACCCTGATTAACCTGTCTGCGTGTTTCCACAAGATATTCAT
This sequence comes from uncultured Lachnospiraceae bacterium, assembly GCA_900320345.1. GTDB lineage: Bacteria > Bacillota > Clostridia > Lachnospirales > Lachnospiraceae > UBA2868. The sequence goes on from ONRZ01000062.1 coordinate 12,641, forward strand.
TGACCTGACGTCCGAGATCTGCGATGCTGTCATGGATGACAAGCTTTAGCGGAGCCACCTGCATGACATCTTCCAAATGCTTTAGATTACTCATAGTTTTTCCTCATAAGAGATTAATAGAACATATAATTTATAACATTGAAACCGGGTACAGTCAAGAAAAAGCAGTACTCGCTTTTAACGGACTTTACTTGTTGACCGCTCGTGTGGTATAAATATTGTTAAATCATAAAGGCAGGTAATCAAAATGACAAAGATAAGAACAAGATTCGCTCCTTCACCGACAGGAAGGATGCATGTCGGTAATCTGAGGACTGCATTGTATGCATATCTTATAGCAAAGCATGAGGACGGTGATTTTCTGTTAAGGATAGAAGATACCGACCAGGAAAGATATGTGGAAGGGGCAGTTGATATAATATACAGGACGTTGCAGAATACGGGACTCATCCATGACGAAGGTCCGGATAAGGACGGTGGAGTCGGTCCCTATGTCCAGAGCGAGAGGCAGGCTTCGGGTATTTATCTTAAATATGCAAAACAGCTGATAGACGAAGGGAAGGCTTATTACTGTTTCTGTGACAAGGAAAGGCTTGAGAGCCTTACACAGGTTGTCGACGGTAAGGAGATAAGCGTATATGACAAGCACTGCCTGCATCTTGACAGGGAGGAGATCGAAAGGAACCTTGCTGAAGGCAAGCCCTATGTTATAAGGCAGAACAATCCCAATGAGGGGACCACGACCTTCCATGATGAGATATACGGAGATATTACCGTTGATAATTCGGAACTTGACGATATGATCTTAATAAAATCGGACGGATATCCCACTTACAATTTTGCCAATGTTATCGACGATCATCTTATGGGCATAACACATGTGGTAAGAGGCAATGAGTATCTGTCTTCATCGCCGAAATACAACAGGCTGTATGATGCTTTCGGATGGGAAGTGCCCGTTTATGTACATTGCCCGCTTATCACGGATGAAGAGCATAAGAAATTAAGCAAAAGAAGCGGACATTCTTCGTATGAAGATCTTATCGAGCAGGGTTTTGTATCCGAAGCAGTCGTTAATTTCGTTGCATTGCTCGGATGGAGCCCCGAGGACAATCAGGAGATAATGTCGCTTGATGAACTCATTAAAAAGTTCGATTACAGGCATATGAGCAAATCGCCCGCCGTGTTTGATTTTACCAAGCTTAAATGGATGAACGGCGAATACATTAAGGCGATGGATTTCGATGAGTTTTACAAAAAGGCGGAACCGTACATAAAGGAAGTCATATCGAAGGATCTGGATCTTAAGAGGATCGCGCAGATGGTCAAGACAAGGATAGAGATCTTCCCCGATATAAAGGATCATATAGATTTCTTCGAAAAACTGCCCGATTACGATATAAGCATGTACACGCACAAGAAGATGAAGACAAATGAAGAGACTTCACTGAAGGTGCTTGAAGATGTGCTGCCTCTTCTGGAAGCACAGGAGGATTACAGTAATGATGCCCTTTATGCGATGCTCAGTAAGTATGTTGAGCGGGAAGGCGTCAAGAACGGTTACGTGATGTGGCCGATACGTACGGCTTTATCAGGGAAGCAGATGACGCCGGGAGGTGCAACCGAGATAATGGAAGTGCTCGGAAAAGAGGAATCTATAAGAAGGATAAAGGACGGTATTTCAAGACTTAAATAAGGAGAAGATCATGGCAAAAGAAGAGTTAAGAGACATTGATGACAACACTCCCGAAGAGGAGATGACCGTAGAACTCGAGCTTGATGACGGTACGGTTGCAAACTGTGCGGTCATAACGATACTTGAGGTTGACGGTAAGGACTATATAGTGCTCCTGCCGATAGATGAAAAGGGTGAGAGCAAGGACGGAGAGGTATGGTTTTACCGTTACAGCGAGAACGAAGACGATCCCAACGAGGAGCCGGTGCTTACATACATCGAGGATGATGATGAATATGAAGCTGTAGCAGATGCGTTTGATGAATTCCTTGATAATGAGGAATTTGATATTGACGAAGAATAAATGAGGTGATCCGTAGCTGATGAAATTCAATAATGAACAGTACCGGGCTGTCACGCACAGAGACGGCCCGATGCTGGTGCTTGCCGGGCCGGGTTCGGGCAAAACGGCGGTGATAGTCGGGAGGGTGCTCCATCTTATAGAAAATGAGGGCATCGATCCCGGAAGTATCCTGGTCCTTACGTTTTCCAGAGCCGCGGCAGATCAGATGAGCAGGCGTTTCCGATCTGAAGCAGATGAAACATATCCGGTAACATTCGGTACATTTCATTCCATATTTTACCATATTTTAAAAAGCCAGGGTCTGTACAGATCCGGCGAGATCCTGACAAATAAGAAAAAAACTGAAATACTGAAAAGAATCTTGGGCAGAACAGGTGCCGGTATTTTTGAAGATCCCGCAGGATTATCAAGGATGACAGAATGTATAAGCATTAAGAAGATGGGAATAAACAGACTTCTTGATGAACTTAACGACGATGAAAAAGCATGCCTTGAACTGATCTTTGAACCGTACTTAAGACAGTGCAGGGAAGAAGGACTGCTTGATTTTGATGATATGATAAATGACTGCCTTAAGATGCTTAAGAGCAACGATAAGATCCTTGAGAAATGGCGCTCAAGATACAGATATTTCCTTGTGGATGAATTTCAGGATATAGACTCAAGGCAGTATGAAGTCTTAAGGCTGCTTGCGGGTAAGGAACAGAATATTTTCTGTGTGGGTGATGACGATCAGTCGATATACTCTTTCAGAGGATCGGTGCCGGATGTAATGAAAAGGCTTAAGGATGATCTTTTGGACTTAAGTGTCTTAAAGCTCGTTTACAATTACCGCTGTCCGCAGGAGATAGTCGATACGGCGTATAAACTTATCTCAAATAATAAAAACAGATTTGATAAAAGGCAAAGCTGTATAAACGAAGCAAAAAAAGACTGTGTGACTTACCGTCTGGTACATACGGCGGAGGAAGAAGCGGGATTCTGCCTGAGCGTATTAAATGAGATATCCGTGCGTATGAAAAAAGACGGATCCAGAAAAGAGACAACGGGGATATTGTACCGTATATCACAGAGCGGAGATATTATAGAAGAATCGTTAAGGAAAAACGGTATTCCGTATGTAAGAAAGGACAGCAGGAAAGGTTTCTACGATAAAGAGTGGGTAAAGGATATAACAGCGTATTTAAGGCTTGCGGTCACAGACTCGAGGGAAGCATTGTTAAGGATACTGAACAGGCCGTTTAGAGGGCTTACGAGGGAATGCATGACCGGGGAGGGCGCAGACAGAAGGGTTATGCTTGAGTATTACAGAGGTGATGATGAGAGTGTAAGGATCTTAAGCCGTCTGTTTAAGGATATGGATTTTATCAGGGATCTTAACTGCTATGCCGCTCTTAATTACATACTTAAGGGTATGGGTATGTACAGATATATAGGAGAGCGGTATTTTAAAAACCGGGAAACCGATCTTGAGGAAGCGATAGAAGATATTACGGACAGATCGAGAGCCTATACGGGTATAAGGGAGTGGCTAGATGCGATAGACAGTAAGGAAACAAAGGCAGGAGACAATGCGGATAACAACAGGGAAAGGGATGAGAGCATTTATCTTATGACTATACACGGTTCCAAAGGCCTCGAATTTGACAATGTTTTTATTTTAGGTCTTCAGGAAGGCGTGTTCCCCGGGAAGCATTGCGTTACGGCAGACGCCATGGAAGAGGAAAGAAGGCTTTTTTATGTTGCGATGACAAGATGCAGGAAACATCTTTTCCTTGTCGGAAGGCGAAAAGACAGTTACGGGAAGAGGGAATCGAGATTCTTAGCCGAAGCAGGTTTTAAAGACGATATTATATGAATTTAAAGTGAAAATGTGGAAGTATAATAAGCCGTGTGCTATAATAATATGTCGTGTTGCGCGTTAATGCAATGCGGAAAAGCCAGATAACAGCGTGATCAGCGCGGAAAGAACAGAGAATGAATAAGATCGATCTATCTTTAGGTAAGGTATTTCCATATGGCGCTTCAACTACCGGAGAAGGAGTGCAGTTTTGCCTGTCATATCCTGAAAAGAGCAGGGTGATCCTTAAGATCCATAATGAGCAGGGAAAAAATATATGCAATATAAATATGAACGACTATCATGTTTCGGGAAACGTTCATTCCGTTATAGTATCCGGTATAAATGAGGATAAGATCAGTTATAATTATACCAGGGACGGTGAATACATACGCGATCCCTATGCAATGAAGTTAAAACCGCGCTACAAATGGGGCGATTTTAAGCGTAATGCCAGGGGGGACGGATGCATGGTGTACGATCCGTCATATGACTGGGAAGGCGATAAGCCCTTAAGGCTTCCGTTTAACAAGGTGATAGGCTATATGCTACATGTGCGGGGATTTACAAGGCATACTTCCTCCGGTGTCAAGGGGAAGGGCACTTTCATGGGCATTAACGAGAAGACGGATTATCTTAAGGAACTTGGTATAACACAGATCGAACTGATGCCGGCTTATGATTTTATAGAGTGTGAAGTGCTTAAGGATTACAGATCCAATTCTATAGACGAAGACGGAAACAACACTCTTACGGAGCATCGCATAAACTACTGGGGCTTCAAGGAGGGTTCGTATTTTGTACCGAAGCCGCAGTATGCTTTTTCGGGTGATTCGGTAAAAGAATTCAAGGATATGGTAAAGGCGCTGCATAAGGCCGGTATTGAAGTGGTAATGCAGTTCTATTTTCCTTCGAACGTAAACCGCAATCTTATAACAGACTGTCTGAGATTCTGGGTAAGAGAATATCATATCGACGGTTTCCATATCTACGGAAGCCGGCTTCCGCTGGATGTGCTTGCAACGGATCCCGCACTCACGCAGACCAAGCTTTATTATGAGAGATATGATGCTGACGGGATATTCTCGGCAGATTGCTGCGTTAATACATTCCTTGCGGAATATAACCAGGATTATGTTGTTGATGTACGCCGCTTCCTTAAGAGCGATGAGGATATGCTCCATAAGTTCCTGTTCAGACAGCGCTGTAATCCTGACAGGATCAAGGTGATCAACCACCTTACATCATATGACGGTTTTACGTTGAACGATCTGGTAAGTTACGATTATAAGCATAATGAGGCTAACGGCGAGGATAATAAGGACGGTACGGGTTACAATTACAGCTGGAACTGCGGCGTTGAGGGAAGCACCCGCAAAAATGCGATATTAAAGCTTCGGATGAAGCAGCTTAAGAACGCGTTCTGTCTGCTGATGCTTTCGCAGGGAACGCCGATGTTCATGGCGGGTGATGAATTCATGAATTCGCAGGGGGGAAACAATAATCCCTACTGTCAGGATAATGAAGTCACCTGGCTTAACTGGAAGAGAAACAAGCGTAGTACCGAATTGTATGAATATGTAAAGTCGCTTATCGCGCTTAGACGTTCACATCCCGTATTAAGGATGGAGAAGGAAGCGACACTTCTTGATAACAGATCATGCGGTTATCCCGATATATCATACCATTCCGAAAATGCATGGTATCCGCAGATGGATACGCATATAAGGCATGTGGGTATATTGCTCTGCGGTTATTATGCGGGCGAAGGAAAGGCCGATGATTTCTTCTATATGGCAACAAATATGCATTGGGAAGATCACTTCTTTGCATTGCCCAAGCTGCCAAAGGATTTGGAATGGACATATTGTACGGATACGGATACGGGATCTGACAGATACTATCCGGTAATGCTTGATGACAACGGCAACAAGCAGGTCAGGGTACCGGCAAGGACAGTGCTTTTGTTCAGGAGCCGTAAGAAGAGAACATTGACCAAAAAATAACGATAAAGGAGAAGGGTTATGAAAAGTTATGTAAAAAGGCTTGTTTATGCGCTTTACAGAAGAAGAGAGAAGATACTGATACTT
>ONRZ01000068.1 GCA_900320345.1 uncultured Lachnospiraceae bacterium
AAGAAGGACGGCTTCTCGGATAAGTATTTAAGCAAGCTCCTTGAGGTACCCGAAGAAGATATAAGGAACGCAAGGGTTAAGCTCGGCGTGGTCGAAGCATGGGAGGGCGTTCATGTAAGCGGAACGCAGGACAGCGCATATTATTACAGCTCATATAATATGAAGGATTCAAATCCCGTCAATACAGACACGAAGAAGGTCATGATACTCGGCGGAGGCCCGAACAGGATAGGCCAGGGTATCGAATTTGACTACTGCTGTGTACATGCGGCCAAGGCTCTTAAGAAGTTAGGCTTTGAGACGATCATAGTAAACTGTAATCCCGAGACGGTATCAACGGATTACGATACTTCCGACAAGCTGTATTTTGAGCCGCTTACATTGGAAGATGTTCTCAGTATATACGAGAAGGAGAAGCCGCTTGGAGTTATCGCACAGTTTGGCGGACAGACACCTCTTAATCTTGCGGCTGACCTTAAGAAGTACGGCGTAAATATCTTAGGAACCACGCCCGAGACCATAGATCTTGCGGAAGACAGGGATCAGTTCAGGGCTATGATGGATAAGCTTGATATACCGATGCCCGAATCGGGGATGGCGGTTAATGTTGAGGAAGCCCTTGAATGTGCGAAGAAGATCGGCTATCCCGTAATGGTCCGTCCTTCCTATGTACTTGGCGGCCGCGGCATGGAAGTCGTTCATGATGATGAGCATATGAAGGTTTATATGGCGGCAGCCGTAGGTGTTACACCCGACAGGCCGATACTTATAGACAGATTCTTAAACAATGCGCTTGAATGTGAGGCTGATGCGATAAGCGACGGCGAGCATGTATTTGTTCCTGCGGTAATGGAGCATATCGAACTCGCAGGCATCCATTCCGGAGATTCCGCTTGTGTTCTGCCTTCGATAAATATTTCGCCGAAGAATGTCGAGACCATTAAGACATATACGAAGAAGATAGCGCAGGAGATGAACGTACGCGGTCTTATGAACATGCAGTATGCGATCGAGAATGACAAGGTTTATGTTCTTGAGGCCAATCCGAGGGCATCGCGTACGGTACCGCTCGTATCCAAAGTATGCAACATCAGAATGGTACCGATCGCGACCGAGATAATAACAATGCCGCTTACCGGCAACCCGTCACCGGTACCTGCTCTTACCGAGAAGAACTTCAAACACTGCGGAGTCAAGGAAGCAGTCTTCCCGTTCAATATGTTCCAGGAAGTTGATCCGCTTCTCGGTCCCGAGATGAGATCAACAGGTGAGGTGCTCGGAATGGCACAGACCTTCGGAGAAGCATATTTCAAGGCTCAGGAAGCAACACAGACCAGGCTCCCGCTTGAAGGGACCGTACTTATAAGCGTTAACGACAGGGATAAGTCGGAACTTGTGGAAGTGGCCAAGATGTTTGCCGACTGCGGCTTTAAGATAATCGCTACAGGCGGAACCTGCGACATGATAAATAATGCGGGCATACCTGCGACCAAGATATTCAAGCTCCAGCAGGGCAGACCCAATGTACTTGATGTGATCACAAATAATGAAGTGGATCTGGTCATCAATACACCTGATGATAAGAAGGGTGCGATGGATGACAGTTATATAAGAAAGGGAGTCATCAAGGCAAGGATCCCTTACGTTACGACAATGGCTGCGGCGAAGGCTTCGGCTCAGGGTATCAAGGCAATGCAGGATAAGACATCCGGAGTAAGATCACTTCAGAGTTTCCATGCCGAGATAGGATGATAAGTCAGATTTGATTGAGATTATTAAGATACGGAGGACATATAAGTGTTAGATATGAAGTTCGTCAGGGAGAACCCCGACATAGTAAAACAGAATCTTAAGAATAAATTCCAGGAGGATAAGCTCCCGCTTGTTGACGAGGTGATAGAACTGGATGCAAAGTCACGCGCAGCCAAGCAGGAAGCAGATGAACTCAGATCCAACAGGAATAAGATAAGCAAGCAGATAGGTGCGCTCATGGCACAGGGCAAGAAGGAAGAGGCAGAGGAGATAAAGAAGCAGGTCACTGCCAATTCTGAGCGTCTTGCGGAACTTGAAGCCCTTGAGAGCGAGCTTTCGGAAAAGGTATTGAAGATCATGATGGTGATCCCCAATATCATCGATCCTTCGGTTCCTATCGGCAAGGATGATTCGGAAAATGTTGAGGTTACAAAATACGGCGATCCCGTGGTACCCGATTTTGACATACCGTATCACACAGAGATAATGGAGAGGTTTGACGGTATCGATCTTGATGCGGCCGGCAAGGTTGCGGGCAACGGATTCTATTATCTTATGGGTGATATCGCAAGGCTTCATTCGGCGGTAATAGCATATGCCCGTGATTTTATGATAGACAGGGGCTTCACATACTGTGTACCGCCCTTCATGATAAGGAGTAACGTTGTTACAGGTGTTATGAGCTTTGCCGAGATGGATGCGATGATGTACAAGATCGAAGGCGAGGATCTGTATCTTATCGGTACCAGCGAACATTCGATGATAGGTAAGTTCATAGATACGATAGTAGAGGAAGATTCGCTCCCGAGGACGCTCACGAGCTATTCTCCCTGCTTCCGTAAGGAAAAGGGTGCGCACGGCATAGAGGAGCGCGGAGTGTACAGGATACATCAGTTTGAGAAGCAGGAGATGATCGTTGTCTGCAAGCCCGAGGATTCACCGATGTGGTTCGATAAATTATGGCAGAACACCGTAGATCTGTTCCGTTCAATGGATATCCCGGTCCGTACTCTTGAATGTTGTTCCGGCGATCTTGCGGATCTTAAGGTAAAATCCTTCGACGTTGAGGCATGGAGTCCGAGACAGAAGAAGTATTTCGAAGTTGGAAGCTGCTCAAACTTAGGAGATGCACAGGCAAGAAGGCTTAAGATAAGGGTAAACGGCAAGGACGGCAAGTATTTTGCACATACACTCAATAATACCGTTGTGGCACCGCCGCGTATGCTCATCGCCTTCCTTGAGAATAACCTAAATGAAGACGGCAGCGTAAACATTCCCGAGGTATTAAGACCTTACATGGGAGGCAAGGATAAGCTTATACCCAAGCACTGAGTGATACCATGGCATACACATACATCCACAAAACACAATATTATGAGACCGACCAGATGGGTGTGATCCATCATTCGAATTATATACGCTGGTTTGAGGAAGCCCGTACCGCATTCATGGATGATAAGGGTTATGCATATGCAAGGCTGGAACATGAGGGTATCATAAGTCCCGTGCTGACCGTGGAATGCGAATACCGGAAGATGATGCATTACGGTGACACGGCCAGGCTCGAAGTGACCATCGAGAAGTTCAACGGAGTCAAGATGATAGTAGGATACAAGGTTTATCTTGAAAGCACCGGTGAACTCTGCACTGTGGGACACACCAGCCACTGTTTCTTAAACAGCGATCACAAGCCGGTTTCCATGAAGAAGAGTAATCCCGAATTTTATAAAAAGATGCTCGATGATCATGATGCCTGACAGTTTTTTATAACATTTCAAATGATATCGGAAGGGAAGATATGGAGCAGAATGATAAGCGTCTTGCGGTTCTGATAGATGCTGAAAATATTTCCACGAGATATATAAAGTTCATACTGGATGAGATATCAAATTACGGTGTTGCGACATATAAGCGCGCATACGGGGACTGGACAAATCCGTCGACTTTGGGATGGAAGGAGATAGTCCTTAAGAATTCGATAACACCGGTACAGCAGTACAGTTATGCGCAGGGCAAGAATTCGACTGATTCCGCGATGATAATCGATGCGATGGATATGCTCTATTCGGGCAAGGTGGACGGATTCTGTATCGTCAGCAGCGACAGCGATTTTACAAGACTTGCGGCACGGCTGAGAGAGGCAGGGATGCTCGTCATCGGAATGGGAGAGAAGAAGACGGTCGAAGCATTCAGGGCATCATGTTCGCTGTTTAAATATCTTGAAGTACTGGCAGCCGAGGAGACACAGGAGGGTGACACCTCACGTGAAGATATCGAGGAGACGATCCTTAAGATAATCACGGATAATGATGCCAACGATAAATATACGACGGTAGGCGAACTCGGAAACAAGATAAGAAACCGTCATGCCGATTTTGACGTGCGTAACTACGGCTACTCAATGCTGAGTAAGTTCCTTGAGAGCTTCAAGAGCCTGCATCTGCAGCAGAGCGGCAAGACTATATATGTCGATCTTGCGGAGAGCGATGTGACCAAGGATCAGATAGAGCGTCTCGCAAAGGATATCGTTTCATCTGTCAAGGGACATACGATGAGCCTGCCCGAGCTTAAGCAGAAGATAGAGAAGAAGGTTCCGAATTTTAACATAAGGAATTACAGATATTCCAAGTTCTCCCAGTTCATCAATGATATGGACGGGATGGCAGTAAGCAACAACACGGTAAAGTACAAGATTTGATGAAGAGTAAAGGAACGTGTGGTTATGAAGATAGGTATAATCGGTGCCGGTAACATAGCCGGGACAATGGCGACTACGCTCCAGCAGATGAAGGGAACGGAATGTTATGCGATAGCATCGCGTGATATAAAACGTGCGACTGAATTTGCAGATAAATACGGCTTTGAGAGAGCTTACGGATCATATGCGGATATGCTTAACGATCCTTATGTTGAACTGGTATATATCGCAACGCCGCATTCTCATCATTACGAGCATATCAAGATGTGCTTAAACCATGGCAAGCATGTTCTGTGTGAGAAGGCTTTCTGTGCAAATGCCGCGCAGGCAGAAGAAGTAATGCTGATGGCGGAGGAGAGAAGATTGCTCCTTGCGGAAGCCATGTGGACCAGATACATGCCTATGCGCGGGCTTATCAATAAGGTATTAAAGTCGGGTATCATCGGTAATCCGACTTCACTTTCCGCCAATCTCGGTTATCCCCTTATAAGCAAATCACGTCTTGTGCGTCCCGAACTTGCGGGAGGCGCGCTTCTTGATCTGGGCGTTTATGTTCTTAACTTTGCATCGATGGTTTTCGGAAATGCGATCGACAGCATAGCGGCAAACTGCGTAAAGCTCGATTCGGGTGTGGATGCACAGGAAAACATCATGCTTACCTATCGGGACGGCAAGATGGCATCGCTGTATGCGACGATGCTTGCCCAGACAGACAGAAGGGGACTTATAAACGGAACGAACGGATATATAGAGATAGAGAATATAAACAACTATGAGATGGTAAGGGTGTTCAATCTCGAACGCAAGATAGTGGCCGAATACACGGCACCCACGCAGATCACGGGATATGAATACGAAGTCCAGTCTGTAATGCGTGCGATACGTGAAGGCAGAATAGAATGTCCCGAGATGCCGCATTCCGAGATACTCAGGATGATGCAGCTTATGGACAGCATAAGGAGCGCGTGGAATATCGTCTTCCCGTTTGAGAAGGATAACACGATCAGGATAACAGCGGATAACAGGAATGGAGCTGCTCCGGGTAATGATGCTCCGGTAAAAAAGGAAGCACAGAGCAGGCAGCAGAAATCGGTAGTACGTAAGATAAGCGAGAAATCGGTATCCGATACGGAATACGAGAACACAGAAAAGCCCAAGGCCAAGAATGCCAAGGATGCAAGGGATATGCTCCCGCCGAGTCCGCATAAGGGTATAACGGATAAGCTCCCCAAGAACATAGATTTTGCCGCATCCAAGGATGATGAAGATAAAGGCTACGTAAATAAGAAGCTTAAGAGCGTGCCGGTACTTAAGAAACCCGAAACGGCACAGGCACAGCCGGCTGAAGAAGAGAAAAGACAGGCGGAAAACAATACGGCAAAAAAGGAGCAGGTATCCGCACCTTCCAAGGTAAGAGAAGAGGTGACGGAGCCCGAATATGATGATGAACCTGATGTAATGCAGGATGAGCCGTTTGAAACAGAGGAAGATACGGAAAATTTCTTAAGGGAGAAATCGCCTACCGAACAGATACGGGATCTCGAACTTGATATAGAGCCTGCAGGAACGGGTAATGTCGGCAGTATCACGGATAAGATAAAGGGGCTCAGCATAGATGAGAGCCATCCGGCAGACTCACGGTCGATAACAGGCAAGCTTGAAGATCTGGAGATAGAGGAAGAAGATAAGAGTGCGGATTTTCAGAGAAAACGTTCCGTGCCGCCCATAAATGGATGGAACTGAACGGACAGATCTAATGAAATACATAAAAACACCCGGTCGACATGACGGTATCGACCGGGTGTTTTATATATTGATAAATTAAGCGATCTTGTTCACTGCCTTGGTCAAACGTGAGATCTTTCTTGAAGCAGTGCTCTTATGATAGATTCCCTTGGAAGCAGCCTTGCTTATCTCGGAAATAGCCTCCTTAAGAGCTGTATCTGCAGCGGCCTTGTCATTTGCTTCGATAGCCGCATATACCTTCTTGACGAAAGTCTTAACCTTTGACTTAGCAGCCTTGTTACGCTCAGTCTTGGTCTGGATCACAAGAATTCTCTTCTTAGCTGATTTAATATTAGCCATTATCACACCTCCTATTACACGAATTAAGATGTCGAATAAACCGAATCTCCGGTGCGTAAACAAAAAGGACACGGACTTTTGCTCACACACTTGTATATTCTATGCGTTACATATAGTTATGTCAAGCATTTTTTCGACATTTTTCAAAAGCAGATCCGCGATAAAATGTGCAAATAGTATGAAAATTTAAAAAAATAAGTACAAGGAAAAAAAGGAATTTGATCTGAGACGGCGAATATATAAAAATGTGGGGATTTTTATGCCGCATTCGTAACGGAAGGGAATGATCGTCTTGACAATACGTGAGATGCTTGAACAAAGGGAAAAGGAATACTTAAGACCGTGCGCAACTCTGTCGGTGAATACAAGGGGCAGGGAAGTTGAGGAGGATGAGTGTGATATCCGTCCGGTGTTCCAGAGAGACAGGGACAGGATACTTCATTCCAAATCATTCAGAAGGCTTAAGGATAAAACGCAGGTTTTCCTTACACCGGAGGGCGATCATTACAGGACACGTCTTACACATACTTTAGAGGTATCACAGAATGCAAGGACAATAGCCAAGGCACTTCGGCTTAACGAGGATCTCGTGGAGGCGATAGCCTTAGGGCATGATCTTGGACATACGCCGTTTGGCCATGCGGGCGAGAGGGCGCTTGACCGTGTGTGTCCGGCGGGATTTAAGCATAATGTGCAGAGTAAGAGGGTTGTCGAGGTGCTTGAGAAGGATGGCAAGGGACTTAACCTTACCTGGGAGGTAAGGGATGGAATACTGAACCATCAGACAAGCAGCATGCCGTCAACGCTTGAGGGTAAGATAGTAAGGCTGTCGGATAAGATCGCATACATACATCATGATATGGATGATGCGATAAGGGGCAGGATCCTAAGCGAGGACGATATACCGAAGGAAATAAGCAAGACTCTGGGAAATACAACGACCAAGCGGCTTGACCGTTTTATACATGACATAATAACTTCGAGTCAGGATATAGATGATATCAGGATGAGCGATGAGATAGGGCAGGCGATGATGGACCTTCGGGCGTTTATGTTTGAAAACGTTTACCAGAACCCCAAGGCAAAGGGTGAAGAGGTCAAGGCCGAGCGCCTCGTTGAGAACCTGTATGAGTATTATTACAGGAATTATCCCGAGATGCCCGATGAGTATCAGATGCTCATGGAGGAGCGCGGAGAGAGCAGGGAAAGGGTAGTATGCGATTATATCTCATCAATGTCGGACCGTTTTGCGATAGCGGTGTTTAATGATCTGTATATGCCGGATTCATGGAAGGACTGAAATATGTATTATCCTGATAACCTTGTTGAAGAAGTAAGGGCGAGAAATGATATCGTCGAGGTGATATCGTCATATGTCCGGCTGCAGAAGAAGGGCAGTAATCATTTCGGACTGTGTCCTTTTCATAATGAAAAGACAGCATCATTTTCCGTAAGCCAGCCAAAACAGATGTATCATTGCTTCGGCTGCGGCAAGAGCGGAAATGTGATCACCTTTATAATGGAATATGAGAATTACACTTTTCCCGAAGCACTGAAGCTTCTGGCGGACAGGGCAGGCGTGGCACTTCCCGAGATAGAGTATTCAAAGGAAGAGAAGGAACGTGACAGCCTTAAGTCAAGAGTGCTCGAAGCATACAGGGAAGCGGGCGTATATTATTACAAGGTGCTTCGCTGCGATGCCGGGAAGAAGGCCTATGAATATTTTAAGAACAGGGGCCTTTCCGATGAAACGATAAACAAGTTCGGGCTTGGCTTTGCGGTGACCGGGCGTAATCTTTTATATAACCATCTGCGTTCAAAGGGTTTTGATGACCATCTTCCGTATGAGCGAACGCGACGGTATGACGGACATCTTCTGGAACAGGGCCATTTTCCCGATACTGAACGTGAACAATAAGATCATAGCCTTCGGCGGGCGAGTGATGGGACAGGGAGAGCCAAAATACTTAAACTCTCCGGAGAGTATTGTTTTTGACAAGGGACGTAACCTGTACGGCTTAAATCATGCGCGGACTTCAAGGAAGAACAATATCATAGTCTGCGAAGGATATATGGATGTGATAGCCCTGCATCAGGCAGGCTTTAACCAGGCGGTGGGCTCCCTGGGCACGGCGCTCACATCGGGACAGGTAAACCTTCTTAAGAGATATACCGACAATGTGCTCTTATGCTATGACAATGACGGCGCAGGGACCAAGGCCAATCTGAGAGCGATCTGTAAAGGTTATAAATATGAGCCCGCATAAGGATCCGGATGAATTTTTGAGCAACTTAGGTGCCGAGGAATTCGAAACAAGGATAAAGAACGCCGAGAATGCATTTTATTATGAAGTAAGGATGCTTGAAGGCGATCATGATCTAAACGATCCGGACGGCAGGACGAGGTTTACAAACGAGATCGCCAAAAAGCTGCTTAAGTTCGAGGATCCGATAGAACGCGACAATTACCTCGAAGCGAAATATGAGCAAGCTTCTTGCAAAACTGGCCGCAAGGGGTGAGGGCATCGAGGCATATGAGAGGCCGAGGTCAGGCATTCACAGCAGCAGTCCGGAGGACGGGATAAAGAAGACTCAGAAGCTGCTGCTCACATGGCTGTGCGATGATCCGGCCGTTTACAGACTTATCGGAAAGTACCTGACGGCGGATGATTTTACCGAAGAGATATATCGCAAGGCAGCAGCAATGCTGTTTGAACAGATAGAGAAGGATGAGATAAATCCTGCAAGGATAGTGAGCTGCTTTACCAGTGAGGAGGAGCAGAATGAGATCGGGAGCCTGTTCAATACCAAGCTTGAGATGCTTGAGACCAAACAGGACAGGGAGAAGGCTCTTAAGGATCTGCTGCTGAAGGTTAAGACATACAGTTTTGACATGCAGCGGAACAATACTGAGCAAACGGACTTAAATACGCTGGATCAGGCTATTAAAAATAAGAAAATACTTCAGGAGATACAGGCGTTAAAGCTTGATCTTCCCGGATAGGAGGAGCAATGAGTGAAAAAGTACTTGAGCAGATTGATGAGAAAGAGCAGCAGACGATAATCGAGGAGAGACTCAAATCCCTGCTGACGAAGGCAAAAAAGAAGAAGAACGTTCTGGAGAGCCAGGAGATAACCGCATTTTTTGCGGATATGGATATCCAGGATGACCAGATGGACAAGATAACCGATTATCTTGAACAGAACGGTGTCGATATCCTCAAGATAACAGGAGATGATGATGAGCCGGAACCGGATGAGGATATGATACTTGCCGAGGAGGAAGAGGTCGATGTGGAAAATATCGATCTGTCCGTTCCCGACGGTGTGAGCATCGAAGATCCGGTCAGGATGTACCTTAAGGAGATAGGTAAGGTACCGCTGCTCACTGCGGAAGAGGAGATCGAGCTTGCCCAGAAGATGGAAAGAGGCGGCGATGAAGGAGAGGAAGCAAAGAAGCGTCTTGCCGAGGCCAATCTTCGTCTTGTTGTCAGCATCGCGAAGAGATATGTCGGAAGGGGCATGCTGTTCCTTGATCTTATCCAGGAGGGAAATTTAGGTCTTATAAAGGCTGTTGAGAAGTTTGACTATAAGAAGGGATATAAGTTTTCAACGTATGCTACATGGTGGATCAGGCAGGCAATAACACGTGCTATTGCAGATCAGGCAAGAACGATCCGTATCCCG
This sequence comes from uncultured Lachnospiraceae bacterium, assembly GCA_900320345.1. GTDB lineage: Bacteria > Bacillota > Clostridia > Lachnospirales > Lachnospiraceae > UBA2868. The sequence continues at coordinate 10,223 of ONRZ01000068.1, forward strand.
GTACATATGGTTGAGACCATAAACAAGCAGATAAGGGTAAGCAGGCAGCTGCTCCAGGAACTCGGAAGGGAACCTACCACAGAGGAGATAGCAGAGGAAATGGGACTTCCCGTTGAAAGGGTAAGAGAGATCCTAAAGATATCTCAGGAACCCGTTTCGCTTGAGACACCCATAGGCGAAGAAGAGGATTCGCATCTTGGCGATTTCCTGCCGGATGATAATATGCCTGTTCCCGCGGATGCGGCGGCATTTACGCTTCTTAAGGAACAGCTGGTTGAAGTCCTCGGAACACTTACCGACAGGGAGCAGAAGGTATTAAGGCTCCGTTTCGGACTGGATGACGGAAGGGCAAGGACCCTTGAGGAAGTGGGCAAGGAATTCAATGTAACACGTGAGCGTATCCGTCAGATAGAGGCCAAGGCATTAAGGAAGCTGCGCCATCCCAGCCGCAGCAGGAAATTAAAGGACTACCTCGATTGATAAGGAGGACGCATGTCCCTATCAGACAGACTAAAGGCAGTGGCAGCAATGATCACTCCCGGTCTTCGCGTAGCCGATGTGGGGTGTGATCATGGATATCTGGCCATATATCTTATAAGGAAAAATATCTCGCCGCATGTTATTGCGATGGATGTGGGCGAAGGTCCTCTGATGAGAGCTGTGGAGCATGTTCGGGAAGCAGGCCTGACAGACAGGATAGAGACAAGGCTTTCCGACGGACTTGATAAGCTTGCGGAAGATGAGGCCGAATGCGTGGTGATGGCCGGAATGGGCGGGCGTCTTATGATGAAGATCATGGAAGACGGAGAGGCGGTCTGCTCCGAAATAAGAGAATTCATCCTGCAGCCTCAGTCCGAGACAGAAGCGGTACGTCATTTCCTTGAAGATAGCGGGTACAGGATAATATCCGAGGACATGGTATTTGAGGATGATAAATTCTATCCCATGATGAAGGTAATACATGGGAAAATGGATCTTGATAAACCGGTGTATTACAGATACGGGCGCATCCTTATCAAGGAACAGCACCCGGTCTTACGGGCATATCTTAGACGTGAACGCAGGAACCTGCTTGATATAGCGGAAGGATTGAGACAGTCGGGGGACAGCGAGAGGGTTAAGATAAGGCTTAAGGAGATATCGGAGGATATCGCCATAGTGGATGAGGCTATCGCAAGAAGCGATAAGGAGCACCCCGTAACAATAGAACGCGTTATTAAATAGGACAGGAGTAACCGGGAGGAAGCGGAATGAAGTGTCAGGATATCATGAGTGCTCTGGAAGAACTCTCGCCCGTAAGTTACGCTGAGGACTGGGATAATGTCGGACTCATCGTGGGGCGAAGGGACAAAGAGGTCAGGAAGATATACATAGCTGTGGATCCGACCGACGAAGTAATACAGAAGGCGGTCGAGGTCAGTGCAGATATGATAATCACGCATCATCCGCTGATATTTAAGGGGATAAAGAAGGTAAACAGTGAGAACTTTATCTCAAGACGTGTACTGAGGCTGGCAAGACATGACATAAGTTATTATGCCATGCACACGAATTTCGATGTGATGGGGATGGCTGATGCCGCGGCCGATGAGATAGGGCTCAAGAGGCGTTCGGTTCTGTCGGTCACTTATGAGGACGATATAGCCAAGGAAGGTTTCGGACGTGTCGGAAGGCTTCCGGCAGTAATGTCGTTACGCGAATGTGCAGAACATGTAAAGAGGAGCTTTAATCT
>ONRZ01000029.1 GCA_900320345.1 uncultured Lachnospiraceae bacterium
TTCACGGGAAGGAAGTGGTCGCATTTTTCCAGCCCGAGGACGGCGATATGTCCGATGATGAGAAGGCCGGAGATGTTGTGGGCCGGATCGTTTCGTTTTACTATATCGGCGATCATTACAGCTATACCATCAGGTCGGATCATGAGATAGATTATGTTGTCGATGATGAGGATCTGTGGAACCAGGGTGACAAGGTCAGCGTGCTCCTTCCGAAAAACAGGATGAAGTACAGGCTGGTATGACGGAGGGCGTGACATTGAAAAAATACAGATTTGACAGGAACCAGCTTGTCATCCCATATCTCATATATCTTCTGCTTTTTGTGGTCATGCCGCTGCTTGTCGTGATCTATTACGGATTTACCGACGATAAGGGCAGGATTTCGTTTGCCAATTTTGCGGCTTTTTTCACGAACAGTAAAATGATGGGCACACTTGTGTACTCGCTGATAATAGCGATCACGGTCACGGTCATATGCCTGCTGCTTGCATATCCCGTAGCCTATATCCTGGCGAAGGGAGAGTATGCAAGGAAACATGCTTTTCTTATGGTCTTCGTGCTTCCGATGTGGATAAACTTTACCCTGCGCATAACGGCCCTTAAGGAGATACTGACGCTGCTTGAAGGCAACCTCGCATATCATCCGTTCATGAACACCGTGATCTGTATGGTTTACGATTTCCTTCCGTTCATGATCATGCCGCTGTTCAATTCACTGACCAAGCTCGATCAGTCGATGATAGAAGCGGGTTACGATCTGGGAGCATCATTTAAGCAGGTCCTTTTTAAGATAATACTTCCGTTGTCGGTACCCGGCATAATCAGCGGAGTCACCATGGTCTTCCTTCCCGCGATGACCAATTATGTTGTGCTTGACATGATATACAACAGTACATATATCATGGGAAGCCTGATCGGAAGCTATTTCAATTCCTACGACTGGAACAACGGATCGATAATATCCGCGATACTGCTGATGCTGATCGGCCTGGTGACGATATTTACGGATAAGATATTATCAAGAAATGAAAACAGGGAGGTACGCATATGAGAAAATACGGACAGCATACCATTATATGGATCGTGCTTGCTTTTATGTACCTTCCGATACTGATACTTACATTCTACAGCTTTACGAGTTCGACCATGATAGGTTCAGTGCGTGAATTTTCCGTGGATAATTATATAACGCTGTTTACGGAACCGGCACTTCGCTCGATGATGTTCGGAACGGTTTCCCTGGCCATTATGGTGGCCATGTTATCGGTCCTTCTTGGCAGCATGGGTGCTATCGGCGCGTTTTATTCAAAAAAGGGAATGCGAAGAACGGTTGAGTTCATAAATGAAGTCCCGGTGGTCAATGCAGATGTTGTTACGGGTTTTTCGGTGTGCATCTTTATGATAGTGCTGCTGCATATGGATAAGGATACATATATCCCGCTGGTGATAGCCCAGACGGCTCTGTGTACACCGTTTGTCTATCTGTCGGTACTTCCGAGGCTCAAGCAGATGGATGATTCGCTGTATGAGGCGGCCCTTGACCTTGGATGCACTCCCGCACAGGCACTCTGGAAAGTTGTGATACCGCAGATAAGACCGGGTATAGTCTCGGGATTCATGACTGCGATAACCTTATCGCTTGACGATTATTTCATAGCAACATATACCAAACCGGCAACCTTTGATACCATAAGCACATATGTCGTAAATGCGACACGCGGTGCGCAGACCAATATCAAAACAGCACTGTGGGCTCTGTCGGCGGTGATGTTTGTGATCGTAGTCGCCGTTGTTACCGTTGCAAACATTAAGAGCAATAATACAGCAGAGGAGGTACGCGTATGATCGTTTTAAGAAGAATGAGCGTTGCCGTCCTGCTTGCTGCGGCGGTACTTCCGGTGCTCCTTACAGGCTGCGGTAATGAGGAGTCCGATGAGATCGTCCTCCGTGTCTGTAACTGGGAAGAATATATCGATGAGGGTGACTGGGGAGAGGATGAGCTCATAGAACTTGATGACGGGTCCCGGATCATTGGTGAGAACAACATGATACAGGATTTTGAGGACTGGTATTATGAGGAATACGGTGAGAAGGTGGAGGTGAGATATTCGACCTTCGGAACGAATGAGGAACTGTATAACCAGATAACCATAGGCGATGTTTATGATCTTGCCTGTCCCTCCGAGTACATGATAATGAAGATGATGCGCGAGGGAATGCTCGTTCCGTTTTCGGAAGGGTTCAAGGATGCTTCCGCTGAAAACAATTATTACAGTAACGGATTATCACCTTACATAAGTTCCGTATTTGACAGTCTGTCTATAGACGGTGAGCCGCTTGGAAAATACGCAGCCGGATATATGTGGGGAACAAACGGGCTTCTGTATAATCCGGAGGAAGTATCGGATGAGGAAGCGGCACATTGGGATATGCTCTTAGACAAGGATTATTTCAGAAGGATCACTATAAAAGACAGTGTGAGGGAGTCTTATTTTGTTGCTGCGGCAATGTACTATTATGACGAGATCACGGATCCCGACTTCAAAAATTCTCCGGATTATCATGAAAGGCTGACAGAGATGATCAACAGAACGGATCCGGAAACGGTAAAAGCGGTTGAAGATATCCTGATAGAAGTCAAGGATAATGTGTATTCTTTTGAGACCGATGCCGGAAAGGCAGATATGGTGACCGGCAAGGTGGTGGCCAATGTGCAGTGGTCGGGTGATGCGGTATACTCGATGGATCAGGCAGACGAAGACGGACTCAGTCTGTGTTATTCTAATCCCGAGGAGGGTACGAATCTCTGGTTTGACGGATGGGTTATGTTGAAAAACGGACTGGAACAGGATGAAAGGAAGCAGAGAGCCGCGGAAGCCTTCGTCAATTTCTTGAGCCGTCCAGATAATGCGATCCGGAATATGTACTATATCGGGTACACCTCCGTTATTTCCGGAGGGGACAGCGGGCTTATATATGACTATATCAATTATAACTACGGAGCCGATGAAGAAGAGGATTCGGTGGAATACAACGATATAGGATATTTCTTTGAAAACGATACGGATGAGGCAAATGAGAGATATACCGTCATTACGACGCAGGATCAGACGAAGCGCCAGCTGTATGCCCAGTATCCGCCGAAGTCGGTAGTGGACCGGTCGGTGGTAATGGCATGTTTTGATGATGAGAGCAACGAACGTATAAACCGCTCATGGACGAATGTGAGATGTTTCGATCTTAAAAAGTTGTTTAAATAGAACGGGAAAATATATTATAATGAGATGAAGGTTATTTTTTTCAATGCCAAAAGTATTTCGGCATATGGGTGGGAAAAATGTTTACATGGAATTTTCAGTACATTTCTAAGGCAAGACTGGCCGAAACATTCAGCCAGCTTATGCTCAATCCTCAAAAGGGAGATATCCTGATAAGGATACACACTGCAATACATACCGAAAAGGAGGCCGTTGATCTGGCACGGTTCATAAAGAGCCTGGTGCCGGCAGCAGGCATCATGGGTATAAGTACACCGGCGCCGGTAGGCAGCGGAAGCAGCAGGGTCATGTACAATCAGTGCTCCATATCGGTGAGCCAGATGTCACAGGGACATGTCAGGACATCAATGCTTCTGCCTGATATTTCGGGCGAGGGCATAAAGGAGGCTTTTCCGAATGATGATCTGAGATTGTTGCTTGCTTTCTTTGCGGGAAGCTTCAGGGAAGCCGAAAGGTTTGCGGGCATTGTCAATGATGAACTGCCCGGAGTATGCCTGGCAGGCGGACTGGCCGACATTTCCGTTAATGCATATCATAAGGATTCAAAAGAGGGATTTGTTTTTAATGAAGCGGGGTGTTCAAACCACGGAATACTGGTAGCTGCGTTTGACGGCAAGAGTTTTTGCGTAACGGGCGGATATGCGACAGGTATCCATGAGGTTGATATCAGGGATCAGGACAGGGATACCTTTGCGGAAGAACTGAAGAAGCTTAAAGAACTGCCTGATGTCCTTCATCTTACGGATGACGGCAAGCGGCTGTTAAACGTTTCGGATATTGATGATATCGGGGACTGTAAGATGGCCTTTGTTCATGATGAAGGTATCATATCGGATGACAGAAAGCTGTTCCGCATGGTTGAAGGATTCTCAATGACTGAGACGATCCTTTGCTATATCTGTTCATCGAGGGCTAAAATGTATCCCGGATGTACCGAATGGGAATTGTCTGTATATGAGAATTCCAATATATGCGGCTGCGTTATGAACGGTGTGTTTGCTGTGGAAAACGGAAAGAATCTGCTGACAGACTGGGCATTTTCGCTGACAGTGGCGGGTGAGGAACACAGGATGCAGAGGTTCAATCCCTATGTTTTCTCATATACGGAGGCACTTTCCGAGGATAATAACAGGCTTTTGAGCCATCTCGTACATATAGTGAGAGAATGTCAGGAGAAGGGACAGGATATACCTGAGAGCGTGCATGGCTTTGTGCGTGAATGCGAGAATAAGCTGTTAAGGACAGCCGAAGACGGACTGCCGAATGAAGCGGCACTCATCCTGGATATGAAGATAAAGGGTTATGACAGGGTATGCATGATAAATGTCCTTGATGCAAGCGGTATAACTGCGGTTTTCCCGGAAGGTACGATCAGGATGACCAAGAATACCTATATCGGCAGATGCCGCTCTTATGCACACAGGAAGAATTATCATACATACAAACTGGATAAATGGATGGTCGCGGTTGCGGCTCCCGCATATCTCGTGAAACTCTCAGACTTTATAAGTGATATGGAAGAACTTCAGCGTTCGCTGTTCAGAACACTTGAGGGATCTGCAGCCATAGTTCCGACATTCTGTATACTGGATGACTGCGACCCGGAATATCTGAGGGATAATTACAATGCCGCATGCAATCGCATGAAACAGAAGAATCTGCAGTTTTACGTATATGATTCCGATCTGGACAGACCGGATGTGGAGAGAATTCGCGAGCGATACCGCATGGTCGATGTCATCAACAGTGCGATCGAGGGTGACAGAGTGTTCCCTTATTTCCAGGGTATCTATGATAACAGGAAGGGGAAGATAACTCATTATGAAGCTTTGATGAGGATAGCCGATGAGACGGGAAGGATATATTATCCTGCCGAGTTTCTTGATGTGGCTCATTCATACGGGCTTTTGTATGACACCCTGTCCATGACCATGATCCGCAAGGTTTTCGACAGGTTCAGGGATTATAAGGATAAGGAAGTAAGCATCAATCTGAGCATGCGTGACATAAAGAACAGGGAACTGGTCGAGTTCATCTGCAACTTCCTTGCGACAGCTTCCTATCCCGGTAATTTTGTGTTTGAGATACTGGAAAATGAGGACGTGGATGATTACGAATATGTCCTCTCATTTGTGGACAGGATACATAGTCTCGGAGGATGTATATCCATTGACGATTTCGGCAGCGGATATTCGAACCTTATGCATGTAATAAGTATACATGCAGACTATATCAAGATCGACGGATCCATCGTGCGAAGATGCAGCGAGGACAAGGAATCGGAACATGTTATCGCGATGATATCGGGCTGGAGAGCACTCAGCAACAGACAAATAGGTATTGTTGCGGAGTTTGTTGAGAATGATGATATCCAGAAAATGATAGAGAAGTACGGTATAGATTTTTCACAGGGATATCTGTTTGCAAAACCTGCTCCGGATATAGAGTAAGAAAGAGGAAAAAGGATGCTTCCTGATCATATGCGAAGGGAAGGTAAGACCCTTCGGAATGACAAGTGCATAATAGGGCTGGTCATAGAGGACATCGGATCGACATATGCAAGGGATCTTATCAGGGATACGATGGATTCAATCCCCGAGGGTGACGCGATACGGCTTGTGGTACTGGCGGGAAAATATGACGAGCCCGGGATAGATCTTCACGAATACAGGCAGGTGTATAATCTTATACATCATCTGGAGGAGATATGCGAATTTGACGGATTCATAGTATCCTGCGCACCGTTTGCGGATATTATGAAGCGTGCGGCTTCCGATGAAAACGGCAGACATTTCCTTGATATACCCAAGGTGTATGTGGGTGACGGTCCCCGAGATGAGACCATAGTCAAGTGCGATAATGAGATCGGGATACGCTCCGGCATTGATTTCCTCATCAATATAAACGGCTGCAGAAAGTTATGCATGCTTGGCGGAAGAGATGATCTGTATGACGCGATAAAGAGGAAAGAGGTGTTCATTCAGGGTCTTGCCGATAACGGTATCGAGTTTAAGGAACAGTATTTTGTAGGTACCGATATGTCGGAGAACTGTATTGCGGAAGCGGAGCATCTGCTCGATCTTAATCCGGATATGGATGCTGTGTTCTGCGTGAATGATTCATCTGCGGTCGGTATGTATGCGGCGATGAAAAAGAGGGGGATCGTTCCGGGAAGAGATATCCAGGTCTTCGGATTTGATAATACACGTGAAGCCGGTACGATGGAACCTCCGCTGTCTTCCGTGGGAACCGAGGGTGCAACTGCCGGCAGCAAGACGGTCGAGCTCCTTTTAAGAAAGCTTGCCGGGGAGCAGACAGAGACAGTCATACTTCCGACAAGGCTGTACGGAAGAGAATCACTGAAATATACAGCATACGATTACACAATGAAGGATCTTGAACTGCCTGATACGGCAGTGCTTGACCGAATGTTTGACGACTGCTTCTACAGGTACAGGAATGAAAAATACTCGCGTGAGAATGTTGACTTAAGACGTCTTTTCCGAGCCTTCATGACGAGACTGCTGAGTGCGGCTCAGAGACGGTATATGAGTGAAGGAGAATTTCAGGAGGCGCTGAGACTTGTAGATATCTTTATCGAGAACGGAGCACTCGAATACACAGATATACGTAAGCTTATGAAGAGTATCAGCCGTCTTCAGGATGCGATCAATAAGGAAAAGGGTTCGATATCCGTCAATTCAATGATAAACAGGGCATTTCTGCGTATTAAGGATAAGGTGATCGAGGAACTCGCAAAGCAGAGGGAACTCGACCAGATCAAGAGAAACGACAGCAGGGAGAAGCTTGAAGAATTCTGCCTTCGGGCAACCGATCATCTGGGAAGTTCCGGGGATGGTTTTGACAGGATAATACGGAACCTTGGCGAGCTGGGATTAAAGGATGCCGCCTTCTTCGGGTTTGAGAAGCCGGTCGTATATGAGCATGACAAGACGGTCGATTTTCCTGAGAATATCAGGCTTTATTGTGTGGTCAAGGAAAGCATGTTCTACGTGATATCCGAGAACAGGCAGAGCGTTTCGGTAAAGACTATGCTTTCAAGAGCGGAGCTTGCCGGTATGAATTCGGGGATACTTCTGCTGCCTGTATTGTGCGGTTCCTGTTTGTACGGGTTTCTGGCGTACGGTATCACCGAGGATATATTTGACAGGGGTCTGATAATAGCAACAGAGCTTGGCAGGGCATTATACTTAAAAGATCTGTTATAGAAGTTTGGGGGTTTTATGGATGGATTTGGAGGCAGACAGCCGAACTTTTCGGGAGAACTCGAGAACGATATACTGAACGTCCATCTGGTAATGGTACTGGTCGCGACTCTGGGTGGTCTCGGACTTATTGCGGAGGGTATCCTTCTTAAATGGGAGTTCTGGTTACTTCCGATAATACTTTTTGGTATCGCCTTCATATGGATAGTTTACATAACACGACATTATACTGATGATATAAGAGAGGGGATATATGTCGCGTTTATAATGTTTGCCGGAATATTCCACGGTGTTCATCAGACCAGCATGTTTGATATTTCGTTGATGACAGTGCTGATCATGATAACATTTGTCGTGACCAACAGGAAAAGATATCAGAACTATGCCCTTATAGAATTTTTCGCCCTGATATGTGCGCAGTGGTATCTGACAGCACAGAGCGGCGGTATCAAAATAGATGTTCTTACCGTATCCAGGATAATCTTACACATATCAACAGTTCTTATTGCATACAGCATCTGCAGGAATGTAGTGATCCGCGGTCATAAGAGTAACGAGATAATAAAGAGTTATGTTTCGGAGGTCAAAAGGACTAACGAGGCCATGGAGGATTTTCTTGCAAACATATCACATGAATTCAGAACTCCGATAAATGTCGTTACCGGTATGTCCTCGATAATCATGAAGGAAAACAAAAATGACAGGATAACTGCGATAAACGATGCCGGTTTGAGGCTGGCAGATCAGGTAGAGGACATACTTGATTATAACGAGATAATCAGTGACCGGCTGATCATTACGGATGAAGGATACATGATCACATCGGTGGTAAATGATGTGGTAGCGAAGTTCCGCCCTGTTGCGGCACAGAAAAAGCTGGAATTTATCATGGATCTGGATCCGAGGATGCCGCGGGTCATGAACGGCGATGTATCCAGGATAAAGAAGATACTCTTTCATCTTATCTCGAATGCTGTTAAGTTTACCGATCAGGGCGGACTGTATGTAAAGATATCGACAGCGGAAAGAAAGTACGGAGCAAATCTGGATATAGAGATCACCGATACAGGAAAGGGAATGTCGCGTGCGGATATAGAACAACTGTCGGACACGCTGTATCAGGCGGATAAGGGAAGAGACAGAAGTACGGGCGGTATAGGGCTGGGGCTTACGATAGTATATGGCTTTACACATGCAATGGGTGGATTTGTCCGGATAGAGAGTGAGGAAGGAAGGGGAACCACAGTGCTTGTGAGCATCCCTCAGACGGTGAACGACAGCATGCCGTGTCTGACTGTATCTCAGGGAACACAAAGATGCGTGGTTACATATATAAGACCGGAAAAATACAGGATACCTCAGATACGCGATCACTATCATAAAATGATAGAGAATATGTCAAAGGGACTTAAGATCCCGGTTCACAGTGCAGGGACACCGGGTAATTTAAGGAACATGTGCGAACATATGAATGTCACGCATATTTTTACCGGACAGTATGAATATGAGGCCGATAAGGAATATCTTACGGATCTGAGCCGTCGTATCTGCGTTGTTGTAAATGTGGAAAACGGTTATGAGAAGATAAGGAGGGGAAACATCCTGTATATCCCGAATCCCATATACGCAGTTCCTGCGGTGAGCATCCTGAATGCAGGTGAAGCCTATATGGATCTTCAGTTTGAGGACAGAGAGGAAAGGCCGGTCTTTACGGGTACCCGTGCTCTCATAGTGGATGATGAGATGATGAATCTCGTGGTGGCTTCCGGACTGTTCAAAGAATATGAGATGGTAACGGAAACGGCCGGAAGCGGAGCGGAAGCCATTGAAAAATACAGGGATGGTGAGTACGACATTATATTTATGGACCATATGATGCCCGGAATGGACGGCATTGAGGCCATGAAAAGGTTAAAAGAGATGGGACGGAAGAAAGGACGTAAGACTGTGATCGTCGCGCTTACCGCAAATGCTGTGAGCGGGGCAAAGGAGATGTTTATGTCGGAAGGTTTTGACGGATTTATAGCAAAGCCGATAGAAACAGGCGAATTTGAGAGAGTCATGCGCCGTGTACTTCCGCCCGAACTTATAAAGATCAGGGGAGGTGGAGATTCATGAGCCTTCCGAAGAAATTCATTTCATTTTTAAAAGATCCGAGCGTTGATTTCCAGACAAGGATATTCACGCTGCTTACAACTATAGGTGTAACAGGCGTATTTACGGCATTTTTGGGTGATATTTTCCTGGGCGAGAACATTATAGAGATAGTGGTCCTGGGATTATCGGTCCTTATCCTGCCGCTCATAACCTTTATTTCCATATCGCTTGATGCATTAAAGACGGGAACCGTTCTTATCTGCCTCGGGATAGTGGGAATAATCCTGCCGGTAAGCTTTTTCTATGGCGGAGGTCCGTATGGAGGCGCGATAATCTGGATGACTTTCTGTTATCTGTATATCGGTCTTGTGCTGACCGGTGCATGGCGTGTCATCATGCTTGTTTTGATGACGGTATTTATAGTGGCAGAATATCTGGCGGCATATTACAGACCGGATCATGTTTTTGAACATTCGCCCAGGATGTTCTTTATCGATTCGGCGATCTCGGTGATCCTCCTCGGATTTATAACCTGTATCGTTGTATGGTTCCAGAATCAGCTGTTCATGGATGAGAACAGGCGCGCCAGGGAAGAGGCTGAGAAGGTTGAAGAACTTAACAGGGCGCAGAACAGATTTTTCTCCAATATGAGTCATGAGATAAGGACTCCCATCAATACGATCCTTGGACTGAATGAGGTGACACTGCGAAGAGGGGATCTGCCGGATGATGTTATATCGGATGCCAGGAGCATCGAGGGAGCGGGAAGTATGCTCCTTGCGATGGTCAATGATATCCTTGACATGAGCAGGCTTGAATCCGGGAGTATGGATATAGTTCCGGTAAGCTACAGTATAAATGATATGCTTTCGGAGTTATGGAATATGATCCGGCCGAGAGCGCAGGCCAAAGGCCTTACGCTGAAAGTTGATGTGGATCCGTCCACGCCATCCGAACTGTTTGGGGATGAAGTGCGGATCAAACAGATACTGATAAACATTCTTACGAATGCGATAAAGTATACCAAAGAGGGTTCTGTCCGGCTCTATATAGAGAGTGAGCAGGCAGGCGACAATGAAGTTATGTTAACCTATGCCATAACGGATACCGGAATGGGTATAAAGAAAGAGGCCATGCCGCATTTGTTTGACGCATTCAAAAGGGTGGATGAGGAAAAGAACAGAAATATAGAAGGAACAGGTCTTGGGCTGTCGATAGTAAAGCAGCTTGTGGATCTTATGAACGGTGAGGTAACCGTAAACAGTGTTTATATGCAGGGATCCACTTTTGTGGTAAAGCTCCGCCAGGACATAGTAAATCCGGATCCTGTAGGTGCCCTGAAGATAGGCGGACAGTCGGAGAGTGAGACCCACGGGGAATATAAGCAGAGCTTTGAAGCACCGGATGCAAGTATCCTTATCGTAGATGACAACGCGCTTAACATAAGGGTGGAAAGAAAACTGCTGGAGGCAACCAAAGTGCATTCCGATACGGCGCTGAGCGGTGCCGAGGCATTGGGCAAGACTCTGAGAACGCAGTATGATGTCATCCTGATGGATCATCTGATGCCGGAAATGGATGGTATAGAATGCCTTGCAAAGATAAGGGAGCAGGCGGGAGGACTCAATAAGGATACTCCGGTAATAGCACTTACGGCAAATGCGGGTTCCGAGAATCAGGAACTTTACAGGGCAAGCGGTTTTGATGATTACCTGTGTAAACCGGTATCGGGCAGCAAACTGGAAGAGATGATTATGAAGCATATCAAAAAGGAGAAGATCATAGTAACAGGATCTTCAGCGCCGGCTCCGGATCAATACGAGGCGGAAACGAATGATTTTGCAAGAAAGAGTGCCCTGTCGATAACCACTAGCAGCCTCTGCGATCTTCCGTCTGCGGCCATAAGATCCCTTGGTATAGGGATAATACCCATAAGCATAAAAACACAGAGGGGTGTCTTCTGGGACGGAGTAGAGACTGTTGCGGATGAAGTGGTCAGATACGTTGAGGAAACAGGTGAGTACGCAGGGACTGAGCCGCCGACGGTTGAGGAATTCGAGAACTTTTTTGCCGAGAAACTTGCCGAAACAAGACATATCATACATATAACGATATCTTCGGATTCGTCGGATGAATATGACAGGGCCCTGCAGGCAGCCAGTGCGTTCGGAAATGTCACGATCTTTGATTCCGGTCTGGTATCAAGCGCCATCGGTCTTGTTGTCCTCGCAGCCTGTCGAATGGCACAGCAGAATTATAATGTGCAGACTATAATAAGCGAACTTGAAAAATTCAAAAAGAGGATAGATGCGACCTTCATTATTGACAATACCGAATTCATGTGCAGATCCGGGAGGATGTCGGAGAGTCTTAATATGATCGCCGGTGCACTTTTGCTCCATCCGATGATCAGACTGAAAGACGGAAAACTCAAGGTCTCGAAGCTATGGTTCGGACGCAGGGAGAAGGCGCGCAGGAATTATATCGCATATATGCTCAGGAACAAAAAGGATATCGATCCTGACATATTATTCATAACATATGTAGGACTCAGCGAATATGAACTTGGCGCGATAGAGAAGGAGATAAGGCGGAGAGCGGATTTTAAGCGTATAATATTCAAAAAGGCTTCGGCCGCTGTTTCGGTCAATTCGGGGTCGGGTACTTTTTGCGTACTGTATATGAAAAAGGCAGACAAAGCGTTTGACATTGCTTCGCTGATACCGGATGAGAACACCATTTTGGCGGAACAGTCCGATATACAGACTGTGGAGGAAGATACAGCAGATCATGCGGAAGCATCACAGCGCATGATCATGGAGAATATCCTGGACGGGCTGAAAGGCATAGACGTTAAGAAAGGAATGGAAAACTGCGGCTCGCTTGAAGCGTATAAGCCTGTACTTGACATATATTACACTAATATAGATGAGGAAGCGGACGAACTGATCGGTCTGTTTAACAAACAGGACTGGAACGGATATATGGTGAAGGTACATGCGGTCAAGGGCACATCAAGACTGATCGGAGCGCTGGAACTTGCGAACAGGGCACAGGAACTTGAAGATGCGGCAAGGAACAGAGACGAACGTTTCATTGTGCAGAATCACGAAGGGTTCATTATGGAATATCGCAGCTTTAAGAATGTACTCCGCCCGGTATGCAATGGGTAGATCGAAACGGAAAACATGATGAAGAGCAGGTTTAATGTATAGAATTTATAAAAATTTAATAATTAGATCTCAAAGAAGCAGGCATTACAAGATGTAGTCTGCTTCTTCTTTTATGGCACAAAATGTTGGTATTATGTTACCCGAAACGGCATGAAAAAGACCGGGAACTTATCTGAACACAGGACCGGAAGAAGTTGGAGTACTGGAAAATATAAGGATTGTCTGATAGAATAACATTTGCGATTATGGATAAAAGCAGGTTTACATAATTTACAAATACCGCAGGCCGGAGCTTATCTTAGCGATGCATAGCGGTCTTACTATAATAAAGAAGAAACATAAGAGAGGGAATATAGATGAATAAAACAGGATCATTATTTCTTAGGGGTACAGTCTTTATCATATCATTGATGTGTCTGTTCGTTGTTTTAAAGTTAAGTGTATACGGAGCGGAGAAGAGTTCCGATACGGATAAGAACAACAGTTATGAAGGCAAGACTGTCATCTTAATGTCAGCCTCGGAAAAAGAAGATAAGAATATTGCCGAAAAGATAAAGGAGATCGCAAGCCAGTTTGAGAAATGGGGTGCCGACGTCCTTTCGGTTGAACTGAATGTAGATAAAGACGGAGAGACAAATGTGGATGTCACAGGAGATTTCTCATCATTGTTATCTTTGGGAGGAAGTCTCGGAAGTCTCGGAAGTCTGGGAAATATCGGAGATGCTTCATCGATCGCCGATATAATCGCGGAAAAGGGTTTTTCGAATGTTAAGATAATCGTTGTTGATAAGGATACCGTCGTTGAGAAGGTGATCGATGATTACCGTATTGATGACGGATCCAAGGCGGAAGAAGTAAAGGGAGAGATAAAAGAAGAAGCGAAGGAAGAAGTAAAAGAAGAAGTAAAGGAAGAAGTAAAGGAAGAAGATAAAGAAGAAGTAAAAGAAGAGACAAAAGAGGAAGTAAAGGAAGAAACAGAAGAAGTCAAAGAGGAAGATAAAGAAGAAGCAGCAGAGAACGAGCCTGCTGAAGAAACCGTGGAAGAAACCGCAGGATCGGAGAGCGAATCCGACAATGCGGATG
>ONRZ01000067.1 GCA_900320345.1 uncultured Lachnospiraceae bacterium
TCTTCCGATGCTTCCGTAAGTACATCCGTTTCTTCCGTAAGAAGCTCCTCTCCGTCAAAAAGCTGTTCTTCAGACAGAACTTCATCATCTTTTAACACATCTTCGGATAATGTTTCAATATCTTCCGAAAGAAAATCCTCCGTCAGACCTTCATCCCTTAGTTCATCGTCTATTTCAGCTTCCGTTAACTCTTCAAAGAGCTCAGCGTTGTACAATGGTGTATTCTCTTCCGTAAACAATTCCGATGCCGACACCGGAACTATCTGTCCGAAAATAAGCGCCACTGTAAGAAATACTGATGTATAATGTTTTAATCCTCTCCTGAAATTCCCTTTCACGTTCATGTACCTCCGGTCTATCATGTTTTCATTATATGCCTCAAGTAATTATTACATATTTAATCAAATGTTACACTAATTTAAGAACTCCCGGATATATCATATCCGGGAGCCGTGATAATTGTTTGATTTTCTACTCTCATTCATTATGAGAATGATCATACTATAAGGAAGAACTTTATAAGGAATATAACCGAAAGCACATAAGTAAGTACGGATATCTCCTGCTTCTTTCCTGTAAAGAATGCAAGTCCTATACCATGTCCTATGGAACCCGAAACCGGCATTGCGATAAGCATGATGAAGATCGGAACACACTGCGAAATATCATCAAACTTAACCTCTCTTAAGCCCTGAAGCATCAGGATACCTACATAGATGAGCGCCGAAGAAGTCGCAGCTGCGGGTATCACTGCAGCCACAGGTGCAAGGAACATGCACAGAAGGAACATCACACCTGTAGTTATCGCAGTAAGACCTGTACGTCCGCCTGCTTCCACACCCGAAGCCGATTCTATGAATGTTGTTACCGTTGAAGTACCTGTACATGATCCTACCAGTGTACCTACTGCATCCGAAGTAAGGGCTTCCTTCATTTCGGGCATGTTTCCGTTTTTATCAAGCATCCCTGCCCTTGAAGCTGTACCCACAAGAGTTCCTATGGTATCAAACATATCTATGATACAGAATGTAACAACAAGCGTTATTATTGTGAACCAGCCTATTTCCAATAATCCTCTGAAATTATACTTAAACAGAGTTGTTGAAACCATATCCGAGAAAGGCGGTACAAATGATGCGCCATTTAATGACGCGAACGGATTCTGGCCAAGGAATACGGCAGCGCCTATCCAATAAACAACCGATGCTATCAGCATTCCGAGAAGTACTGCAGCCCTTATTCCCTTATTTGCAAGAATGATTATGGCAAATAATCCCACAAACATTGTTATTACAGTAAGTACCATCGTTCCGTAACTTGCACCCATGGAATCCTTAAGTAACTTGGGAGTAAGACTTCCGAAAAAGTTAGACATTACATAATGAGGAGTTCCGGTCTCATCATATACTCCAACATTTGATCCGAATCCTATGTTCATGAGCATAAGACCGATAGAAGGTGCTATACCGAGCCTGATGCCAAGCGGAATGGCCTGCACGATCTTTTCCCTGACGTTAAGTACCGACAATATGATAAATATGATACCTTCTATAAGGATTATACACAGAGCTGCCTGAAACGACTCAACATAGGTGGATCCGGTGATAGCCACGATATTGGTAACTACAACTGCAAAGAAACTGTTAAGTCCCATTCCGGGTGCCATTGCAAACGGCTTGTTTGCATAGATCGCCATACATATCGTACCGATTGCCGAAGCGATACATGTAGCCATGAACACGCCGTTCCATAGAGGCGAGCCTACATCAAAACCTGTAAGCAGGTTCGGATTCAGGGCAATGATATAAGCCATTGTCATGAAGGTTGTGAGTCCGGCAAGTACTTCTGTCCTGACAGTAGTGCCGTTCTCTTTTAACTTGAAAAACTTTTCCATTTAATACTTCCTCCCTGTATTATTTTATTTGGAAGTTTCTCCCAACACTATTAGAATAATTGATTTTTATCACTCATGCAACCAAAATCAGGCTATTTTGTTACACTATTTTAAACCCGAACTGTTTTTCGGAATATATGTTTGCATTTTTGATCCTGCCATGTTATACTAATGAAAATTAAGAACGCATGTTTGATTGCACAACACATTATAAGGAGGAATACTATGTCATACGGGAAGATCACTGCCAAGCAGCAGGAAATACTGGATTATATCAAGAAGGTCACTCTCGAACGCGGTTATCCGCCTGCAGTAAGGGAAATATGTGATGCGGTAAGGCTCCGTTCCACATCTTCCGTACATGCTCATCTTGAGACTCTTGAGAAAAACGGATATATCAGAAGGGATCCTTCCAAGCCCCGTGCCATAGAGATAATAGATGACAGTTTCCAGATGGTTCGACAGGAACTCACCAGTATACCCATTGTCGGTCAGGTTGCCGCAGGTCTGCCGATACTTGCCGAGCAGAATATCAACGGGTACTTCCCTCTGCCGATGGATATAGTTCCAAATAACGAAGTCTTCGTTCTTAAGGTCAAGGGCGAGAGCATGATAAATATCGGTATAATGGATGGGGATCAGATCTTTGTCGAATGCTGCAATACTGCCGGAAACGGTGATGTTGTCGTTGCTCTTATTGATGACTCCGCAACCGTCAAGACCTTCTATAAGGAAGACGGCCATATCCGTCTGCAGCCGGAGAACGACAATATGGATCCTATAATCGTCGAAGACTGTCAGATAGTCGGGAAGGTTTTCGGAGTCTTCCGCAGAATGTAGCTTTCCTTTAAGAAATGACAAGCCCTTTCAGGTCTTCCTGAAAGGGCTTTTATATATCCACTCTTCACACCGTTCCTACACTTCAACGGTCTTACCGTCGCTCCATATACGTTCAAGGTTATAGAACGAACGGCTCTCCTTATCAAAAATATGCACGATCATGTCCCTGTAATCCATCAGGATCCAGTTCGCAGTATCATATCCTTCTATCTGCTTGTACTCATAACCTGCCCTGCCGAGCTTCTCCTTGACATTCTCGCACATTGCCTGTATCTGATTCGGGTTATTTCCTGATGTGATAATGAAATAATCGGCCATGATACTGATATTGCTTATATCTATAACCTTTATATCCTCGGCCTTCTTATCATTCAGCGCTGCTACCGCAGTTTTTACTATTTCAAATGTTTCTGTCATCTTTTCACCTTTTCTCGTAAAACTCATAAGCTCTTATAGTTGTCGTGTCTATACTGTTATCCGATGCGTTAAGATACTTTATCGTGTCACGCATTATCATAAGCAGAACTTTATCTATATCATTACCGTTAAACGCCTCATAACGAATTTGGGGCAGATCAGCCGCCTTATTCCTCGTGGGCTCGATATAATCGGATATAAAAACTATCTTCTCAAGCAAAGACATATTCTCTCGTCCGGTGGTATGCCATCTTATCGCGTTTAAGATATCCTCATCGCTTATACCATACTTGTTCTCTGCCATATATGCGCCGTACTTGGCGTGAAGCAGGAAGCCGTGCTCTTCTTCAAACTCCGATATTTCTATCCCCTTCTTAAGACACAGCTTTACAAGTTCCTCATCTTCGTAACACTTGGCACAGTCGTGCAGTATACCTGCGATCTGTGCCTTATATACATTCACTCCGTATTTCATGGCCAATGACACGGCAGTACCTGCCACACCTACAGAATGTATATACCTGTGATGTCCGAGCTTCTCTTCCATCTTACTGTATAAGGAAAATACCTGTTTTTCATCGTATCCGCAATATTCCGACATTATCTGAAGTATCCGTGATCATATATTATTTTTTCAACACCGTCGGGAACATAGTATCTTATGCTTTTCCCCGTGTTTATCCGTTCCCTTATCATACTTGACGATATATCTATATCAGGAGCATCAAGCAGTTCTATCCTCGCATTGTAAGTCTCCTCAAGATGCGCTTTTATCGCAAAAAGCTTTTCATCAGGCTCATGGTCCCTGGGAGCCACTACAAGTACACAGTTCTCAAATATCAGCTTCGGTTCTCTCCATGATTCGATATTGTAAACGGAATCCTCACCGATTATGAAATACAGTTCTTCATTCTCATCTAATAAATTTAGTTCCATGAGAGTCTCGAACGTATAAGTATTTCCGATTTTTTTAGTCTCATATTCCGAAACACTGAAATGATCATTACCGCAAACAGCGGCATTTAAAAGTTCTATCCTTGCCTGTGCCGGAAGTATCTTCGACGGATCCTTAAGATATGACTTTCCCGTAGGCATAAAGATAACCTTATCAAGACCCAGCGCATCATAAGCATTCTCGGCAAGTATAAGATGTCCTATATGCACGGGATTGAAGGTCCCTCCGATTATACCGGTCCTTTTTTTTCTGTTTTCGTTCTTTTTCAATTCTTTTATCCCGGCCTTATCTAATCAAGCGGCAGCTTTATTACGGGTTTGTCTTTGTTTGGCTTATACAGTACTATTTTTTTGCCGATGACCTGCACAACCGTCGAATGGGTACGTTCCGCTATCATCTCGGCTATTACGCGGGGATCGTCCGCACAGTTTTTTAATACACCGAGTTTAATGAGTTCCCTTGCATTAAGAGCCTCTTCAACCGAACTTACCACCTCCGGCGAAGCACTGGCCTTTCCTATGTGTACGACAGGATCCATATTGGATGCAAGTCCCTTTAAATATGCCCTCTGTTTACTGGTCATCAGATTTCTCCTTATTATATATGGATAATTAAAGACATCACATATGCTGTCCTGAATTTATTCATAAAATTCAAAGGCATGCCCGTATATCCTGACGGTATCTCCGTCCTGAATCCCGAGAGCCCTCAGTTCATCAAGGATACCGTTATCCTTCATGAAATTCTGGAAGAAGGTGAATCCCTTTTCCGAATCGAGATTTGTATATCCAAGCATCTTCTCGATCCGCGGTCCTTCTATTCTGTAAACCTTTTCATCCGGATCGTATTCAACCGTATACGGAAGATTTGCCGCGATTTTTGAATTAACATCATATTCCTGTTCAAAAACGACCGGCTTATCATCCATCTCATCAAGGACAGACCTTACATAATACAGCATTTCCCTTACACCCTTGCCGCTTACGGCCGATATCGGAAATACCTTAAAACCCTTGGGTTCAAATTCCTTCTTAAGTCTGTCTACCGGATCTTCCCCGTCGTCCGTGACACAGATCGCATCAGTCTTATTTGCCGCTATAACCTGAGGACGTTTCGCAAGTTCCGCGTTATACCGTTCCAACTCCCTGTTTATAGCATATACGTCTTCTACAGGATCCCTTCCTTCTGTTGATGCTGCGTCCACGATATGTATCATAACACGTGTGCGCTCTATATGTCGAAGAAAATCATGACCCAGACCCGCTCCCTGCGATGCTCCCTCGATAAGTCCCGGGATGTCGGCAATGACGAAGCTCTTTATATCATCAATATCAACAACACCCAAATGCGGATTTATTGTCGTAAAATGATAATTGGCTATCTCGGGTCTGGCATTTGATACCCTTGACAGTAAGGTTGATTTACCGACATTCGGAAACCCGATAAGTCCCACATCGGCAATAACCTTAAGTTCCATCGCTATATTAAGCTCTATGGCAGGCTGACCGGGCTGAGCATACTTTGGTGCCTGCATCTTGGGTGTTGCATAATGCTGGTTGCCGCATCCTCCGCGTCCTCCCTTAAGGAGTACCACCCTCTTGTTGTCTCCCGACATATCGATAATGACTTTCCCGGACTCTTCTTCCTTGAGCACGGTCCCTTCCGGAACCTTTATCACTATATCATTGCCGTTCTTACCGCGGCAGTTTCGCTTTCCGCCGTTTTCTCCGTCGCCCGCACAATACTTACGCACATGCCTGAACGGTGTAAGTGTGTTGAGTCCCTTATCGACCTCGATTATAACATCGCCGCCCTTACCGCCGTCTCCTCCGTCGGGGCCGCCGTCCGGTACATATTTTTCTCTTCTGAAAGAAACATGACCGTCACCGCCCTTACCGCTTTTTACATATATTTTTGCCCTGTCTGCAAACATTAAATCTGCTCCTAAAAAATACGGGCTCTAAACTATTGGTTTAGAGCCCGGGTAATTACTCTTCTACGGGATATACAGAAGCCTGCTTCTTGTCTCTTCCCTTTCTCTCGAATCTGAGAACGCCGTCAACTAATGCAAATAATGTATCATCACCGCCGCGTCCTACGTTGATGCCGGGATGGATCTTGGTACCACGCTGCCTGTATAAGATATTTCCTGCCTTGACGAACTGTCCGTCAGCCCTCTTCGCTCCCAGTCTCTTGGCTTCGGAATCACGACCGTTCTTCGTGGAACCTACTCCCTTCTTATGAGCGAAATATTGAAGGTTTAATTCAAACATTTCTACACCTCCTTGATCATAAGTCTTAAATAATCATTTCCGTATTTTGTTTCGATCTCTTTAAGGCCAAGGAGCATTGCATCCATAAGCAATTCCGCTTTATCATCCGGTTTTTCGGGAAAATGCCAGCTTATATGATCCTCATCGGACCCTTCTATCCTGGTCTCCGTAAACTTATCTATCGCATTGGCTGTATTTATCACCAACATCGATACTGCCGAACATACAATATCCTTCCCGGGATCATCATACTCCGCATGACCTCTGCACGAAAAGGAAAAGTATCTTCCCTGCTTCCTCGTAACCTCAGCCGTTATCATCTTAGAACCTTAAGCATTGATCTTATCGATCTTAACCTGTGTGTATGCTTGCCTGTGACCGTTCTTCTTATGATATCCGCTCTTCCTCTTGTAACGGTATACGATAACTTTCTTACCGCGTCCGTTCTCAACCACTGTAGCGCTGACGCTTGCATTGGCAACGTCGCTTCCTACCTTGAGCTTATCATCACTGACGGCAATCACATTATCAAAGGTAACGCTCTCTCCGGCCTGCGCACCAAGCTTCTCAACCTTGATCACATCGCCTTCGGATACCTTATACTGCTTACCGCCCGTTGCAATAATCGCGTACATAGGGCACCTCCTGTCTAAATTACTCGCTGGCTTCGGTAGTGAAAATAAGCATCACATTTATAACCCCACCAAGCGGCATACTCAAGTATCTTAACACTAAACATCCGGCTTGTCAAACGGATTTATCTCTTTTTTACACTGTTTTTTGTACCTTTTGAGGCGCCGGTATCTATTCCGTTTGCATCACAGTTCGATTCATGGAAACGTCTTATGAATTCGGCATCGCATTTATTGGAATGCTCTATCTTCATCTGAAACATGTCGCTAACGCGGACCCTTGCCTTGGCTTCTTCTCTAAGCTGCATAGCAAGCCAGTCGTTATTCCTGTCATCCTTAAGGATAATACCTTCATCCTTATTTTTTACTGTGGCACGCATACTGCTCCCGGCCTTACCGGCCGTCTTCTTATCCGAAGAATACATCTGCTCCGTTGAAGCGTAAAACCTGTCGTTATTTGTATTCTTCCCGGGCATGCGCTTCATTCTCTTGACAGTCGTAAGCACAATTGCCGCAACCGCAAAAACCCATATCATCATCGACATAGTGGCTATCATGCTCCCCATATCAATCGCCTATTATCCTGTCTATTATACCTGCAGCCTGTTTCGGTGTCTGGGGCTTTGGCGCTGCACTTTTGGGAGCCTGTGCGGCATGGCTCTGTGTCTGATGAACAGGATTACCTGTTCTTACCGTTTCCGAAAGCGCGGTAAGAGTTCCCGAAAGATTGGCGATCTCCGAAGGAACTATTATCTTGGTCGCCTGTCCGTCAGCCATCTTCTCAGCAGTTTCAAACGACTTAAGCTGCAGATACTGTGTCGAAGGATGTGCATCGTTGATAAGCCTTATACCTTCCGCTCTTGCACGCTGTACCGCAAGTAATGCCTCGGCTTCACCTTCCGCCTCACGGATACGCTGTTCCTTGACAGCCTCGGCCCTTAAGATCGCGGCCTGCTTCTCACCTTCCGCAAGAGTTATGGCCGACTGTTTCTTACCTTCCGCAGTAAGGATCGCTTCCCTCTTCTCTCGTTCCGCCCTCATCTGCTTCTCCATTGCATCCTGGATCGAACGCGGCGGCTGTATGTTCTTTACTTCCACACGATTTACCTTGATACCCCATTTATCCGTTGCTTCATCAAGGATCGATGTGATCTGTGCATTGATGCTGTCCCTTGACGTAAGCGTTTCATCCAATGTCATGCTGCCTATTATATTACGAAGCGTTGTAGCCGACAGATTCTCGATAGCCGCTATAGGGCGCTCAACGCCATATGTAAAGAGCCTTGCATCAAACACCTGGAAGAACACTACCGAATCAACCATCATGGTAACATTATCCTTGGTGATAACGGGCTGTGGCTCAAAATCCGCAACCTGCTCCTTTAAAGATACCTTCTTGACAACCCTGTCTATAAAGGGGAACATAAGGTTAAGTCCCGCTCCAAGCGTAGTCTTGTACTTACCGAGCGTCTCAACTATGTAAGCACTTGCCTGCGGTACTATACACAGACTCTTAAAAACTATGATAATAAGAAGTACTATTATCACTGCAAAACCTGCCGAAAAAATCGCTTCCATAAAAATACCTCCGATCAAAATATTGTTTTTATATACTATTTAACCGTAATTCACATTATAACATAAATGCATGTCAAGGTAAAACCGGACTATGCATCCTCGGTAAAGATCTCTCCGTGTTCTTCACTAAGTCTCATTATCACGTTTTCCTCTTCCGTATCCTTTATTGCCGATTCGTATCCCGTCAGGGCTGCAAACGGAGAAAACTGTGCCGCCCTGTTTAACATTGACATCTGCGGATGTTTCCGTTCAGGCCTTATGTCCGCCTATCTGGGCGTTACGCGACCTTGTCATAGCTCCTTCCACAAAATTCGTACCTTTAAGTATTGCATTCTTTCCGTACTTTTTTTTGATATCAAGGACAGCATGCTGGATATCCTTCTCTTTTTTCAGCTGTCTTTCCTTCTCTTCCCTGTCCTTTTCAAGTTCGCCAAGATCCGTGAACAGATCGAGCTGTTCGTATCCTTCCTCTTCATCCGGTGCATGTTCATCCTTCACATGATTTGCCGTGATATAGACACGCCTTATCAGCAGATCCTTATCGATGATCTCATCGTAAAGTTTTAAAACAGCGTCGGTTATCTCTTTGGTGGATGAACTAAAGCCCTTAAGATTCGCGGTACCGTGAGCATGCTTCGGAACCTCGCGTCCGTAACGGTCCATATGTTTCTCTCCCTTGTATGCACGTGCCCTTTCGGTATCTCTTAAGTTTTCAATATCATATCCAACAGTTAAAACTATCTGATCCGTTTTGAGTCCCTTATCAACAAGATCGAGAACAAGCAGATCCGTCATCTCCCAAACGATAAGTCTTCCCTTTTCATAAGTATAAGGTGACTGGAGGACCTGTCCGTTACCCACCGAATTATATTCGGGTTTATATGCTTTTATCGCTTCGATCGTACATGGT
>ONRZ01000066.1 GCA_900320345.1 uncultured Lachnospiraceae bacterium
ATCGCTTGTCTTCCTGACATTTGAATCAATAAGCCGGTTAAATCCGAGCCACCCTGTCTCGGGAGTTGAATTGAACAGTTCCGTAAGCGTCTCCATCTTGGCATCAAGATTGTCGGCCATGTTAAGTGCAAGCGCTTCCATAAGAGCAGGCTTCTTGGGAGATCCGAATTCATATTCTCCGTGATGTGCAAGGATGCAGTGCTTGATCTCAGCCTCAAGTTTATGCGGAAATCCTTCTATACCCTTTACCTTCTCACCTACCATCTCGCAGCCCATAACGATATGTCCGAGCAGCTGTCCGTCGTCGGTATAATCATTTTCGGGAAAAGGACTTATCTCCTTAACCTTACCTATGTCATGGAGCATCGCTGCACAAATGAGCAGATCCCTCTTAAGCATGGGATATCTTGATGCATAAAAGTCGCACAGTTTAACGACACTCAGCGTATGCTCGAGCAGTCCTCCCACAAAGCCGTGATGAACGCTTTTGGCCGCCGAATTCTTTTTGAATTTTTTAATAAAATCCTCATCTTCGACAAAAAAGCTCCTGCACAGTTTCTTAAGATATTCCGACTTTATGCTGTCTGCCATCTTAATGAGTTCTTCATACATTTCATCAATATTATGGGACGACACCGGAAGATAATCTGCAGGATCGTACTCGCCTTCACCGGCCTTTCGTATCCTTTTGATGTTCGCCTGGAGCTGTCCGTTGAAACTTGTGACATTTCCTCCCACCAGACAGTAATCCAGCACATCATAATCCTCTATGCCCGCGGAATTCGGATCCCATATCTTGCCGTCTATCGAACCTGTCTTATCCTGCAGGATCACATTCTCGTAAGGCTTTCCGTTCTTGGTGACGGCCGCCTGTTTGTGTTTTATCAGATAAATATCGTTTATATTATCGCTTTCCCTGAACTGTTCTATGTACTTCATCGTTTCTCCCTCTTTTTCCGGTTTTTCTTTTCGTTTTTCCGTATTTCCCTAACATATACTGCCTATATCTATTTACTCAATTTACCGAGTGTGATCTCATATGATAACTCGACATATTCATCCCTGCCAAGCCTCTTTACGGTTACCATCATCAGATCTTCCGGCTGACATTTAAGCATCGTGTCCTTATAGTCCGAAAAAGAAGTTATATCCGTAGTTCCCAGCTTGACTATAACATCTCCGTTCTGTATGCCTGCTTCCATTGCAGGAGAATCTATCACGACCTGTCTTACATATGCACCCTGAGGAACACCGAATTCCTCGGTGGCTTCCTGCGGGACATCCTTTCCGACTATACCGAGATATGCTATTTCCTGACCGTTACTTAATTTTTCCAGTTTATCCTTAAGATCGGAGATCGCATATCCCCTTATAAGATTCTTCGCATCCGCCGAAGCGCCGTCCTGTGTTATCACTCCGAGCACTCTGCCTGACATATTTATTATCACACCGCTTGCATTTGAGCTTCCGTATATGTCCGTTGTGAGCAGTGATGCATTTGTATCTGTCATATCCTTAACAGACGTATGCGAGGTTATCTGGCCCATGGCCGTTGAGTCGGAAACGCCCAGCGGATCTCCTATCGCGATAACCGGCATCCCGTCGATGTAAGGGCTTTTGGTGCTTCCCAGTTCCGCCAGCTTGCAGGCTTCTTTCGTATCGTCACTCAGCTTATCCAGGTTGATCGCGATTATCGACATATCTATATTGGGATCGGATTTCTTCATTATCGCATCATATTTTTCCCCGTTGCAGAAGGTTACGGTTATATGATCCGATGAATCTATAACACTTGTACGCGTAAGTATCAGCATTTCCATACCGTTTTCCGCTACGATGAGTCCCGCGCAGGTATGTCTGTTCTCATAGACGTTCATGAACCAGTCCTTATCGGAGGATACTCCCGTGACCGTGACCATCGCACGCCTCGCTTCCTGTGCGACTTCACCTATCTGCTGATACAGCTTTGTATAATCTCCAAGTTCAAGATCTTTCTCAACCGTTTCAACAACCTGCTTTATTATCTCCGGTCTCGGTGTGTCTGCGGTCTTATCCCCGCTTTCGGTTCTGTCCTGGTCCTCTGTATTTCCTGTGTTATCGTCCTGAATGTCTTTTTCCGCGCCCGAATCCTCATTACCGTTACCCTCGTTATTGTTTGCGGCATCATCCGTCAGAATGTCTCCGTCTTTATTCATGTCCGATATTTCGGACACTTTATTTTCACTGTCCGAAGTGTCATTGTAAGGAGCGCCGGAAGCATTTTCCTCAGGTACTATTTCTTCCTCATACTGTTCCAGTGTGACTACCTTGGTGTTATCCACAGGATGCAGCCACTCATTGAAGATCGGATACAGGGATACGAAGGTAAAGCAGGCAATAACCCCGAATACCAGCGCCAGGATACATGTAAATACTGCCTTGAGCAGCATCCGCCTTTTGTTGATCGGCTTTTCCTTTATCGTCTCCGTTATAAATTCAAAATTCTGCTCGCTGCTTCCCGCAGACTGTTCATTCTCATTCTTTATATCCTGCTCGACTTCGTTGCGTTCCATCTCGTCCATACTGTTCTCCTTAACTGTATACCTTACTTCATGCCCTGCTTTGTCTCACTGCTCAAACCCGTCTTTACGTTACTTATTCCATTCCAATCTGTGCAGCCTGCCATCCATCTGCAGTGACTTAAACCCCTGCTGCCTGAGTGCCTCATAAAGGACTATAGCCACGGAATTGGCCAGATTAAGAGACCTTATATCCTCAAGCATCGGTATCCTTATACACGTATCCTCATTCTTTACAAGTATCTCTTCGGGTATCCCGGCGCTTTCCTTTCCGAACATAATATATGCATCCTCTTCATATTCCGGCTGCGTATAGTCCCGGTGCGCCTTGGTCGTGGCCATATATACCTTCGGATATCCGTTCACTTTAAGAAAATCCTCATAATTTATGTATCTTCTGACATCAAGCTTATGCCAGTAATCCATCCCGGCTCTCTTAATGTTCTTTTCCGTAAGCTGAAAGCCCAGAGGCTCTATAAGATGCAGCACCGAGCCCGTCGCCACACAGGTTCGTCCGATGTTTCCCGTGTTTGCGGGTATCTCGGGCTCAAGAAGCACTATGTTCATAAAATACCGTTCTCTCCTTTATCTTAAGTCCACACATCATTCAGATAAGGCCCTCTTCTATCCTGCTCTTTGGCAGGGTGAAGATAAACTCCGTTCCCACACCCACAGTGCTTATGACATTTATATTTTCATGATGTGCGTTGATTATTTCCTTTGTAATAGCCAGCCCCAGACCTGTTCCCTTTTTATCCTTGCCTCGTGACAGATCCGTCTTGTAAAATCTGTCAAAAACAAGCTTCTGACTTTCCTTTGGGATACCTATTCCGCTGTCCTTTACCGACACGAATACGGTATCATTCTTCTCTGATGTCTCCAGCTTGATCACCGAATTGGTATCGCTGAACTTTATCGCATTGTCGATCAGATTGTAAAGCACCTGCTGTATCCTGCCCATGTCGGCAGACACGAACAGCTGCTCTCCGCAAAGCACCAGATTAAACCTTATCCTCTTAGCCCTGCAGGTACCCTCAAATGACGCCGCCGTATCCTTGATCACGGCATTTATGTCAAAATCGGTTATATCAAGATGCATACCCCTTGTATTTAAGTTATTAAGCTGCAGCAGCGAATTGGTGAGCTTGGTCAGGCGTTCGGTCTCGTTAAGCACGATCTTAAGATATTTTCCCATCATCTCGGGTGGGATCGTACCGTCCTCCATAGCCTCGATATATCCCTTTATCGAAGTAAGCGGCGACCTGAAATCATGAGATACATTGGCTATGAACTGCTTCTGGTTATCCTCTCCCTTTGACAGCTCCGAAGCCATGTAATTAAGCGAAGCTGCCAGATGTCCTATCTCATCATCCTTGGTAACCTCGATCGTGTGCGTCAGGTTGCCGTCCGCATATTCCTCGGTCGCCCTTGTGATCTTCTTAAGCGGTCTGTACACGACAACCGTAAATACGACCAGTACGAGCAGTGACAGCACGAACATTATCCCGAGAGCCATATAATATATGTTCATAAGGCTGTCGCAGGTATCATAGATATCCTTAACGCCATAGTGCATCACTACATAGCCCTTGATCCTGAAATCTGAATTTATCGGCGAAAATACACTCAGGACCTCTTCCTCGAAGCTGCCGTAAAAATCCCCCACCATATAATAATCGTTTCCCGTATCGGTCGGGTCAAAATGCTCTATGGCTACAGTGTTTTCCGAATCCACAGTCGCATCCTGAGAACTGTACAGAAGTTCGCCATCGGGATTGATTATCCATATCTCAGCCTGAGTGAAGGTATCTATCGCCTCAAGCTGGCTCCTTACATCTTCGGCTCCCATTGACGCATCATAAACGCTGTCGGCATACCGCGTTGTGATAAGTGTCGCTTCCTTGTACAATGCCGCGGCTTTTTCCTTGATGAGATGATCTAGTGTCAGCTTCGAAAACAGAGTGGCAATAAGCACAAAGCTTATCAATCCGAAGGCAAGGTATGCCAATATGAACTTTAAATACAAAGTCTTTCTGTATTTCATTTAACCTCGAATTTATATCCTATACCCCAGACAGTGGATAATCTCCACATATCATGATCCTTGATCTTCTCACGCAGACGCTTGATGTGCACATCGACCGTCCTTGTGTCGCCTATATATTCATAGCCCCATATATGATCGAGCAGCTGTTCACGTGTAAATACCTGATTGGGAGACGATGCGAGAAAATAAAGGAGTTCGAGTTCCTTAGGCGGCATCTCCACCGGTTCCCCGAAATACATCACGGAGTAATTCGTCTGATTGATAACAAGATCGGGATACTCAACCCGCTTTACATCCGGCGCGGGTTCAGCGGGCTTAACTGCCTGTGTTCTCCTTAACACTGCCTTTACCCTTGCAACCAGTTCTTTTGAATCAAACGGTTTTTCCATATAATCGTCCGCGCCCAGTTCAAGCCCCAAAACCTTATCGAACACCTCGCCCTTGGCAGACAGCATGATGATCGGCGTCTGGGATTTTGCCCTTATCTCCCGGCAGACCTGATATCCGTCTATTCCGGGGAGCATAAGATCCAACAGTATGAGGTTGGGCTTATAGGCCTCAAACGCCTTAAGCGCCTCCTCCCCGTCATGCACGGTCTGCGTATCGAAGCATTCCTTCGTAAGATATAAGGAAATAAGCTCCGCAATGTTTGCATCATCATCCACGATCATTATCTTCTGTTTATTAGCCATAGTGTTTCTCCCTCTTTTATTCTAAAGATATATGTGAAAATATCACTTAAACGTCACTATCGTAACTCCCGCATCTCCTTCACCGTACTCCGCCAGTCTGTAGGATTTTACATATTTTATCCTCTTTAGCTGGTTCCATACGGCATTTCTCAATGCGCCGGTTCCCTTACCATGCACTATCCTTACGGTTTCAAGATGTGACAGATAAGCGTCATCGAGATATTTTTCAAGCCTGGGTATCGCCTCATCAGTTGTATCTCCTATAAGGTTTAGCTCCATCGACATCGTAGATGCTTTGGACAGCCCCATGCCCGATCTGTACTCCGATGTCTTTTCCCTCTTACCGGACTTCTTAGTCTTCCCGTAATATCCGGGACCCGTGATATCCTGAGTCTGTATGAATTCGACATCGTTCATGTTCGCCTGCATCTGCATGATCCCGCACTGTATATACAGGTTGCCTTTACTGTCCGGCAGCGAACTTATCGTTCCTTCAAGTCCCATGGAAAGGATCCTGACGCTCTCTCCGATCTTGAAATCGGAACGCCTTGGTGCCTGAGAACTGCCCCCCTTCTCTGTTACGGAATCCGATGACCGTCCTGCTTTTATATCACTGCCTTCCCTTGTCTTATCTATCTTCTTTCTTAATCTTGATCTCTCATCCTCCATCTCTCGGATGGTACCGTACTTCTGGAAGTTACGTATCGCAGCATCCGCGCTTTCCTTGGCTTCCGTCAGGATCTGCCTGGCTTCTTCCTTTGCTTCGTTTATTATGCTTTCGCGCCTTTCGTTTATCTTACCCTTTTTTTCCTCATAATCGGATCTTAAACGTTCTATCTCTTCCTTATACTGAGCAATGGTCAGCTTCTCCTGTTCGATGAGCACACGGTTATTCTCAAGTTCGGTGAGAACATCCTCGAAGCTCTCGGCCGCCTCACTGATCCTGCCCTTTGCACTGTCGATTATGTAAGAAGGAAGACCTAACTTGCCTGCGATCGCAAAAGCGTTGCTCTTTCCGGGCACGCCGATCAGCAGCCTGTACGTCGGCGCAAGCGTCTCTACATTGAACTCGCAGCTTCCGTTGCACACGCCCTCTTCCTTAAGAGCATACACCTTAAGTTCACTGTAATGGGTTGTTGCAGCTGTCCGTATCCTACGCTTATGCAGATGATCAAGGATCGCCGTGGCAAGCGCAGCTCCCTCGGTAGGATCCGTACCCGCGCCCAGTTCATCAAAAAGACACAGCGAATCCTCTTCCGCATTTTCAAGGATATTTACTATCGTCTTCATATGCGATGAAAATGTTGAGAGGCTCTGCTCAATACTCTGTTCATCACCTATGTCCGCAAAAACCTCACCAAACACGCTAAGCTGTGAGTGATCGAGTGCCGGGATCTGAAGTCCCGACTGTCCCATCAGTGTAAGCAGACCGATCGTCTTTAATGCCACCGTCTTTCCGCCGGTATTCGGGCCTGTGATTATCAGCAGGTCAAAATCTTCGCCAAGGCGCACATCGATCGGAACTGCCTTTTTCTTATCAAGCAGCGGATGTCTCGCCTTTTTTATCTTTATGATCCTGTCTTTATTGTATTCAGGCTTGGTTGCCCCCATGTCCAGAGCCAGATGTGCTCTTGCAAAAATATGATCGAGTTCCGTTAAGAGAAGCTGGTTTAAGCGAATCTCTTCGATATGCTCACCGCATCTTACGGAAAGAGTCGAGAGGATCACCTCTATCTCCTTAGCCTCCCTTATCTCAAGCTCCCTTAACTCATTGTTCAGGTTCACGATAGCTGCCGGTTCGATAAAAAAGGTGGAAGCAGTCGAAGACCTGTCATGTATCATACCGGGAACATTCCCCTTGTATTCGGCCTTGACCGGGATACAGTATCTGCCTTCACGCATTGTGATAACGCTGTCCTGCAGATACGACTTATATGTATTGTTCACCATGCTGTTAAGCTGCGAATGTATCTTATCGTTCGTAACCTTCATAAGACGACGGATGCTCTTAAGTTCAGGACTTGCATCATCCGCTATCTCATCGATCCCGGGTATACATCTTCGTATCTCTGTTGATACCTGCGTAAGAGGCTCAAGACCTGCAAACATTTCATCCAGACAGTCACCGTCGTTACTCTCATCCGTATACCCGTGTGCATCATCCGGGCCGTAACGGTCAGCATCCTCGCTCCGCTTTGACAAATGCTCACGGTCGCTTCTTCCATACGACTTTACTCTGGCAGTATTTTCCAAAAGTCCGGCAATAGCAAGCAGTTCCTCTGAATTGATCGAACTCCCCTTATCAAGCCTCTTAAGCGAAGCCTCAACAGGTTTGTTCCCGCCAAAACTTATCGAACTGTTCCTCAACAGGCGTCCGACCGCGTCATCGGTCTCTTTATGCAGACGTATGATCTCATCATGATCCGACAGAGGCTTAAGTTCTAAGCACTTCTTCCTCCCCGGTTCCGACGTCGCCCTGTCCGCAAGCATCTGTATTATCTTATCGTATTCAAGTGTGGTTAATACCTTATCGTTCATTTTTCGTATTAATGATCCGGCAGCAGACGATATCCCGCTGTCTGTTATATACCTTCATTTCTGTCAGCTATAATAATGCACAGATATAGTTATTATACCACCTTAAAAAATCATATGCATCTTATAAATAGCGTTCGATAACCTTATAGTCGTTATGAAGACGCTATTACAGGACTATTTGTCACATGTGTGCGTATATGTAATTTTCCTTGCATTGACACCCCTTATGCGATAGAATTATATTGAGTTTTTATCCTGTCGCGGTCCGCAACCGGAGATTAATGAAGCGGCCCGATCAGGTCGATATATATTTATTATAGGCAGTTGCAGACCGGATGAAATGTCCGATAAGAGATCATATGTTGTATACATCAAGGAGAAGCTCATGATTAAAAGATTAAGCAAAAACACAAGGCAGATACTTACCGCACTGCTTGCGGCCGCAATGACCTTTACCTCAATACCGGTAAATGTATCGGCGGATGAGATCATAGATGAAAACATTCTTCTGTCGGAGGATCTTTGTGCAGATGAAACCGTCAATACGGAGACTTCATTGTTTCAGGGATCACCGTTGTATGAAGGTGACATCATAAGTGAAGACGGTCTGTCCTATGAAGTTTCAT
>ONRZ01000064.1 GCA_900320345.1 uncultured Lachnospiraceae bacterium
CGGCATATTTTTGAAACCGATGAAAACGGCACATACTGACAGCCCGGTGCTGTCAGATCGCAGTGTATCTCATCCGAAAAGACCAGAACATGATGACGTTTTGCCAGTTCACCCACCCGCTCAAGCGTCTTGGGATCCCAGATCTTACCTGCCGGATTTTGCGGATTGCATAGCAGAAGCATGGTGGCTGACGGGTCTGACATTTTTTTCTCAAGGTCATCGAAATCCATCGAATAGACTCCGTCACTATAGCGCAGCGGATTCTCGGAAATCCTGCGGCCATTGTTGATTATGGAATTGAAGAACATATTGTAGACAGGTGTCTGCACTATAACCTTCTCTGCCGGAGTTGTGAACTTACGGACAGCTGTTGATATGGCGGGAATGACCCCGGTAGTGAAGATCAGCCACTCTTTTTCAATATCAGATCCGTGATGCTTACCCCACCATTCCCGGTATGATAAATACCATTCATCCGGAATTATACCGTAACCGAAGATCCTCTCTTCCACACGGCGCCTAAGTGCCTCAACGATGCATGGAGCAGTTTCAAAATCCATATCGGCCACCCACATCGGTAATTCGCCATCCGCAACATGCCATTTAAGGCTGTATGTACCGCGCCGGTCCGGGACCCTGTCAAAATCGTATGAATTCATTACCACAGCCCCTCCGGAGTATCCGTCTTTTCATCTATGGAATCACATATGATCTTAGTCTTTGAAGGATCGATCCTATCCTTCTGTATCACAAGATGTCCTATCCTCTCTGCACTGATCTGTCCGCACTTTGGATTAAAGACACTGTCTATACATCCGCGGATATCCGCTTCAACTTCCGAATACTCAAAAGCAAGCGTAGTATTTATCAGCCTGCAGTTCTTCATAACAAGATCATCGATATAGCACATTCCCTGAAGGCTTTCTATCGTGCAGTCTATAAACGTTAAGTTCTTCGAATTCCACCCGAGATATTCTCCGGTGATAAAACAATTCCTCACCGTAACATTATCCGAATTCCAAAAGGCATCCTTTGATGCAAGGTGCGAATCCGATATCTCCATATTTACAACACCGTCAAAGCTGTAATTGCCTATAAGATCAACATCCGAAGCTTTCACATTCCTGCATCCCATGGCGAAATAGTCACCGGTCACCCGGACAGACTCAAGAGTCACATCGGTGCAGTTCCAAAGTGTCTCCTGCGCATGCGGGATCAATACATTGCAAAGTGTGATATCTTTGCATCTTCGAAAATTCTTGGGAGCTTCCACAATGGCATTCTTCATACTGAAATCATCCGTATACCACACACCTGCCCTGGCCATCTCAAAAAAAGTCACCCTGTCAAGCTCAACCCCGTTACAATACCAGAACGGATATTTGTATCTGAACAGGCACTCTCTGGCAGTTATATTGCATGCCTCCTTCAGCGGCGACTCGCCGTCTTCAAAAACGCAGCCGTCAAGCTCAATATCCCTGCTGCCGAACAATGCTCTCTCTTCCGTAAATTTTCTGTCTTTTATTGCCCGTACCATATCGAATCCTTTCATTACCAAAGTATCTTATCTTTACCGATGCGTAACGGCTTCAGCTTCCCAGTTCAAAATCGCCGGCCATAAGCAGTGA
The DNA here is from genome assembly GCA_900320345.1 of uncultured Lachnospiraceae bacterium. GTDB lineage: Bacteria > Bacillota > Clostridia > Lachnospirales > Lachnospiraceae > UBA2868. Next base: position 1,629 of record ONRZ01000064.1, read on the forward strand.
CATATCGGCATCGGGTTCAGCCACAAGACGACGTGACTGGTTGAGTATAGCTTCCTCTATCTTATTCCTTACAAGTCGTCCGTTACCGGCTTCACGGGCATCATTAAGCTGCGTTGCGTTAAAGAAATCAAGCAGCGGTTTCTCCGCATCCCCGGCGATCGAATAACCCTTGGACTTCGCTGTTATATGAGCGATCGCAAGCAGTTCTTCGCCTGTATAATCCGGAAAATCAATTATGTTCGGGAAACGGCTCTTAAGACCCGAATTGGCCTCAAGAAAATCTTCCATCTCCTTACTGTAGCCGGCCAGTATGACGACAAGATCATCACGGTTATCCTCAATCGCCTTTACCAGCGTATCTATAGCCTCAAGCCCGAAACTGTCCTCCTCGCCGCGATACAGGCTGTAGGCCTCATCTATGAAAAGGACTCCGCCGATCGCCGACTTGACCACCTGATTTACAAGAGGCGCCGTATGTCCCACGTAACGCCCGACGAGATCCCCGCGCGAAACCTCTACGAGCTGACCTCCCGACAATATACCTATAGCCTTAAGATAACGGCTCACGATACGTGCGATAGTGGTCTTTCCGGTTCCGGGATTACCCGTAAAGATCATATGTCTGTTGAGCTCGCCTGCCTTTAATCCTTCCTCCCTGCGCCGTTTCTGAACCGAATAGTATTCCTTAAGACCGTGGATATAATCCTTGATCTCAGTAAGCCCGACGATCCCCTCAAGTTCCTTCTCGACAGCTTCCAGTTCACCGCTGTAACTTACCTGAATATAATCGTTCATCGGGAACTTCTCATCACCTGCCGTTATTTTCGCTGCATCATCACTATATGTAAGCCCAAGCTCTGTTCCTGTAAAATCATCCTTTTCAAGCCTGAATTCGGCAAGTGCCTTAAGCGCATCTTCATATGCATCGATGACACCCTTGAGAGCTCTGCCCCTTGATGTGCAGGATACCGCATACTGTCTGTAACTCTCATCCACCGTAAGATCAAACCCAAGCTGCTTCTTAACCCTTGCCTTCAGCTGTTCCTCAAGTTCTCCGCATATCTTTGCAACAGCTTCATCATCAAGCGCCTTCGTGGAACAGATGTCCCCCAGCGAATTAACAAAGGGCGCTCCCATGATATCCGCAAGCTTGCCTACAGATTCCGTTCCCATGAACACAAGATATTTGCCCGCTGCCTTTAAAGATCCTACCGTTTCACCCGCGAGTGCATTGGTAACACCGACAAGCTGACCGTTCTGCATGACATATCGCTCATTCAGCATACTCTCGCCCGTGGATACAAGATCGCTTATACGCCCGAGCAGTGCAACGTTGCAGAGTGCAAAATTCTCAAACAGTATCACGGATGCCTTGCTCCTTAACGCGGAATAAAGATCCTGTATGAACAGTTTCTCCTCTGCGGATGTCGGATAGAGCGACAGGTCCATCTTATATATCTCATTGCTCGTAAGCACTTTTTTGTCAAACAGTGCATCCGTTATAAGATCAAGCGTATAATGCCGTCCGGTACATGCCGGGCCCGATACGAATATGCTGTTTAATGCATCATTATCATCCCTCTCGGATACAAAAGGGCGCTTAAATGCTATTATCAGCTTCTTTATGAATTCATCCTGCCCGAAAACCTTCTCCTTAAGGATATCCGAAACCCCGGCAAAACGTTCAAGTGCTCCCTCTTCCTCAACAATACCGGTATTTGCCTCTGTCGCGGAAGACGTCTTGCCCGAAGCAGCAGGCTGTCCGAAAGAGAAATCACTCTTAAGATTCTTATTAAGCTCACTCAGGGTCGCGTTTATATCATCAGCGTTACTTTTTACCGCGCTCTCAATTCGCTCTATATCTAACGAAGCCGCCTCCAGATTCCCCGCAAGTGCGCCCGTGATCCCGGATGTACCGACAGGCTGTGCCATATTGCCCATGATAGGCTCAAGCGGCTTTTTGCCCGTGCGCGCTGCCGTGATCTCCGAAAGGTTATCATACAGCGTGCCGCCGTACTTTTTCTGGCGCTTCTTAGCCTCTTCTATATCTTCGACCGTATAATTGGCCTTGTTTGAGCCAAACATTTTGTTCATCTGATCTTCAAAACCGTTCATGATCTTTCCTCTCAGGATCCATGATATTTATTCCGATTAAAAATTATACCAACAAATATGTACTCCTGCAATTCAATTTATCTTCTTTGGAAAGCTGCCTGAAACAAAAAAGCTCCGCCGGATATTATCCGGCAGAGCCCTTATCTCATTGATCTTTGATGACCGATCAGCCTAACTCAGCGAAGTACTTGATAGTACGAACCATCTGAGATGTGTAGCTGTTCTCGTTATCATACCATGAAACAACCTGAACAAGATTGTCAGCGCCAACCATTGTCTGAGTTGCATCAAAGATTGAACCATAGGTAGATCCAACGATATCAGAAGATACGATCTCATCCTCGTTGTATCCGAATGACTCTGATGAAGCAGCCTTCATTGCTGCATTGATCTCTTCCTTTGTAACGCTCTTCTCTACAGTAGCAACAAGGATAGTTGTTGAACCGGTAGGAGTGGGAACACGCTGTGCGGAACCGATGAGCTTACCGTTTAACTCAGGGATAACAAGGCCGATAGCCTTTGCAGCACCCGTTGAGTTGGGAACGATGTTGATAGCGCCTGCACGAGACCTGCGAAGGTCACCCTTCCTCTGAGGTCCGTCAAGGATCATCTGATCGCCTGTATAAGCATGGATAGTGCTCATGATACCTGACTTGATGGTAGCGAGATCATTAAGAGCCTTAGCCATAGGTGCAAGGCAGTTTGTTGTACATGAAGCAGCTGAGATGATCTTGTCATCCTTTGTAAGTGTTGTATGGTTAACATTGTAAACGATCGTAGGAAGATCATTTCCTGCGGGAGCTGAAATAACAACCTTCTTAGCGCCTGCATTGATATGAGCCTGAGCCTTCTCCTTGGATGTATAGAAACCTGAGCACTCAAGAACAACGTCTACGTCAAGTTCCTTCCAAGGGCAGTTGTTTACTTACCCTGAGCACTGTCATACTTAAGAAGATGAGCAAGCATCTTGGGTGTTGTAAGATCGTTGATCGCTACCACTTCGTATCCGGGAGCACCAAACATCTGTCTGAATGCAAGACGACCGATACGACCAAAACCGTTAATTGCTACTTTTACTGCCATATTTCATTCCTCCTAAAAAATATATATTGATAGTTAATTCTGTAACTATTCAGCACTAAACATTTTATACAATCCGCCCGGAAAATACAAGAGCAAATTGGAAAATAAGACAGAAGAGCCGTCCCCATGTCTTATAAGTCGAGGAACACGGGCTTCCTGTCCTTGAAAATGCAGTAATGCTCATATCCTGTTTCCTTAAGGAGTGCTTCCGCTCTGTCAAAATCGCCGGCAACATCCTCCGGTTTATGCGCATCGGAGCCTACGGTTATTATCTCGCCGCCGAACTCGCGGTATCTTTTAAGTATTTCCCTGCTTGGATTGGCCTCATCACCAAGTTTTCTGAAACCGCCCGTATTAAGCTCTATTCCTTTATCGCGCATGATGAGCTGCTTTAAGATCTCATCAAGTACATCCCTATAGTCAGCGTAGCGGTAATCCCTGTTTCTGTTCGGGCCGTATCTTACTATATAATCTATATGTCCGAATACGTCAAATCCGTCAAACACACAGATACTCTCAAGTGTCGCCTCGAAATACTTAAGATACGCCTCATGTTCGCTCATTCCTTCGAAATATTCGGGATAATAGACATCTATCCCGTTCACCAGATGCTGGGAAGCTATAACAAAGTCAAAAGGATATTGGTTTACATAATCAATATTATGTTGTCTAAGATGGCTCTGGCAGCCGTATTCGATACCAAAGCGCACATCCATCCTGTCCGAATACTTTTCGCGGCATTCCATACAGTGCTCACGATACTTATCCGTATCTACTTCAAACAGTTTTTTTCCACCGTCGGATCCCGGGAAATCCCTGTCCATATGCTCCGTAAAACACATATATTTAAGTCCGGCTCTGATTCCGGCCTCTATCTGCTGCTCCATCGGAGTCTCGGAATCCTCCGAGTGTGCGGTATGTAAGTGAAAATCTCCTAAGATCATATTATGCCTCCCCGGTATGCTGCGTCTATCTAACGACCCTGCGGATCACATCAAACAGCATATCTATCTCTTCTTCAGTATTATCTTCGTTTATTGAAATCCGTATTGACGAATCGGCTGCATCTAAGCTCAGGCCTATTGCCGTAAGCACATGGGACGCCGTATCATTTAAGGATGCACATGCCGCCCCGGCCGAAACACATATCCCCTCCATCCCGAGCCTTACTATGACCTCCTCGGCTTCAACACCCGGGATCGTTATATTGAAGCTTCCCGGAAGCCTTCCTTCCATACAGCCGTTTATCAGCACCTGCCTGTCACCGCAGCGTCCACCCAAACGGAAATCATTTTCCCTAAGCCTGTCGATAAGATACCGGTCCAGTTCCCTGCGCCTTATAAGATCGTTTTCCATATTTTTATGATGCACTGCGGCAGCCGCTGCCATTGCGGCGATACACGCAACGTTCTCCGTACCTGCCCTTCGCCCCTGCTCCTGACCGCCGCCATGCATGAACGGATCAGGCTTATACTTCTCATCAATATATAAGAAGCCCGTTCCTTTCGGACCGTTGAACTTATGTCCGCTTGCGGATAACAGGTCGATGTTCATCTCCTTAACGTTTACCGGCACATGCCCGTATGCTGCGACAGCATCGGTATGGAACGGTATTTTATGTTCATGAGCCAGAGCACCTATCCTGTCAACCTGCTGTATCGTACCAAGTTCGTTATTTACAAACATGACAGAAATAAGCACGGTATCCGCACATATCAGCTTCTCTATTTCCCGCAGTGAAACAATACCGTTTGCATCAGGTTTTACATAACTTATCCTGCAGCCGTTCCTCTCAAGCCACTTACATGAGTTAAGAACAGCGTGATGCTCGAACGCACTCGTTATTATGTGCGGGGCCTTCCGTATTTCATCGTTCCCTGCCTTCTTTTTATATCCGCTCATATTAAGGGCAGCTGCCGCGAGCTCAGCCATGCCTTTTAATGCCCAGTTGTCGGCCTCGGTACCCGAACATGTAAAATATATCTCATTTGGTTTTGCCCCGATAGTAGAGGCTATTTCCTCACGCGCTTTTGCAACGGCCCTTTTTGCATTATCCGCATATTCGTATATCGCACCCGGATTGGCATGATCCTCCTTAAGGAAAGGGAGCATCGCATCAAACGCTTCATCATACAGCCGCGTGGTCGCAGCATTGTCCATATATATCATCTTATCCATGGTGATACAAAAAAAGGCTCATCGCCTCGGATGAGCCCTTGTATATACCTCTCTTATGTGATTGTGGTTCATCGACGCATATATCTGCGTGGTCGAGATATCCGAATGTCCCAGCATCTCCTGGACCGATCTTAAGTCCGCTCCGTTCTCTACAAGATGCGCCGCAAAGGAATGTCTTAATGTATGCGGGGTTATATCGGCATCTATACCGGCCTTCTTGGCATAATACTTGATAAGCTTCCAGAATCCCTGCCGGCTCATATGCTGGCCCGAACAATTCGCAAACAGAAGCTTGCTCGATCTGTCACTGACCATCGCTTCGCGTCCGGATTTAAGATACCTGGCAAGTGCCTCCTTTGCCGCGGCTCCGAACGGTATTATCCTCTCCTTGCTGCCTTCCGAGCAGAGAAGATAACTCATTTTGAGATTAACATCATCAACCTCGAGATTAATAAGTTCCGTTACTCTAATACCCGTCGCATACAGGAGTTCAAGCATCGCCTTATCCCTGATATCCTTGGGAGTGTCGCCCTTTGGCTGCTCCAGCAGCTTTACAACCTCATCGGTCGTAAGTATCTCCGGAAACTTCTTCTCTATCTTTGGTGCCTTAAGCAGAAGCGAAGGATCCTTCGCTATCTTTTCCTGTGAATACTGGTAATGGAAAAATGCTTTGATAGAAGCTATGCTCCTCGATATCGTGGATGGTTTCGCGCCGCTTTCGGTCAGTTCCTCAATGTATGCTTTCAATATCCTGTCATTTACATTGGATACGTCATTAACATTGTTCGCAGCAAGATACAGATCCAGTTTCTTAAGGTCGCGCTTGTAGGACTGCTCGGTATTTGCAGATGCTTTTTTAACATTATGTAAATACGTTATAAATTCGTTAATAGCCTGTTCCATGCAATATGAAAAACCCTTCTACCCATAAAAAAAGCTGGGCTCTTTCTACCAGCCAATACATATTATAATAAGAATTTTTGTGAAAAGCAATCGCAATTTTCCGCTAAAAAACAAGGTTTACGGTCACTTTTTCTTCAAGACGCAAGATGTTGTCTTTCCCCCGCAAGGTCACAACAACATCTTGTAAAAAAGAATGTAAAAAAAATGTAAAAATTATTTACAAATATATGTTGAATGCATTTTAGTTTACATAACACTATGTGGCGGGATTTAGATATGTCAACTCTGAACCGCATACGGATCGATGGCACTTTAAAGACACAATGCACGATAGCTCATCAGTCCCGCGATCGTTTTACCGTCCACTATCTTACCTTCGGCGATCATCTGCGTTAGTTCCTCGATCGTATATGCATAAACATCGATATACTCATCATCATCCAGATGCTGGCTTGTTTTGACAAGATCATGAGCAACGTAAATATCTATCTTCTCATTACAAAAGGCAACGGTCGTATACATGGTAAGAAGGAAGGTCACATCCTCCTCCTTCGCATGATATCCCGTCTCTTCCTCCAATTCCCTGTATGCACAGGTATGCGTAGGCTCTCCGGCACCCGCCAGTCCGCCGGCCGGTATCTCAAGCGTATATGCATCAATGGCGTTTCTGTACTGCCTTACCATGAGTATCCGTCCGTCATCCATAACCGGTATGACCGCGGCTGCTCCCTTGTGCCTGATAAAATCAAAGGTCTCGGTACTTCCGTTCGGAAGTTCCATTGTATCCGCATAAAAATCTACGATAGACCCGTTATGTATGAGTGTCCGCCCTATCCTGTCGGGGCGCTGCAGCTTTTCCTTATGTTCACCGCTCATCCTTACAAAACTCCTTTATCAATATCCGGCAGTATTTCCCTCAGTTTAACAAATCTGCCATAACTGCCTTCATCTTATCATAATCCCTCAGTTCAAAAGCCTCCTTAAGTGCATTGAAGCCGTCCTGATTTTTCCCGGAAAAAGTATAATTCGACAACGCTCCGATCATACTCTTAAGCGCTTCCTCATTACGTGTCTCCACATATTCGTTAAGATGTCTGAACAGGCCGACCGCATCCATTTCGCTTACTTCTCCATGCTTATCCCCTCCATACCTGTCCTCACCGTCCGAATTGATGTTCACCTTTTTTGCCGGCAGGTAGTGTATGATCATTTCTTCGAGTTTTTCTCCGTTCACGGGCTTTGCAAGATAGTCCGTAAAGCCTTCCGCAAGGAACTTATCTCTCGATTCCTTAAGCGCATCAGCCGTTAATGCGACCACCGGAACCCCACGTCTGATCCCTCCCTTGTTTATCCTCTCAAGCACTTCTTCGCCATTCATTCCGGGCATTCTTATATCAAGGAAGATGATATCATATGTATTATCCCTGACCATTTCAAGGCAGGTCTCGCCGTTTATCGCAGTATCGATCACGATACCCGTATCCTTGAGCAGCCCCTTTATTATGGCAAGGTTGGTCGCCGTGTCGTCAACCACGAGTATCCTCACATCATTGGCCTGGAACAGATGAGAGAACTTACGTCTTCTGCGCTCAGGTTTTTCATAACGTCCGATCTTCTCCGTACCTGCGGGCTTTTGCGGGATCATTACCGAAAATGTAGATCCCTCCCCATAAGTTGAGTTAAGATCTATTGACCCCTCCATCTTGTTAAGGAGGGTTTTCGTTATCACAAGTCCCAGCCCTGATCCTTCTATATTTCCGTTATCTTCGAGTCCTACCCTCTTAAACTTGTTGAACAGAAGATCAACGTCTTCCTCCTTTATCCCGCGTCCCGTATCAATGACCTGTACCTTCATGGAACGTTTCGCTTCATCCCAGCTCATCTTAAAAGTAACCGAACCATCGTCCGTATATTTAACGGCATTGGTCAGCAGGTTTACGATTATCTGCTGCACGCGGTTCCTGTCTCCGTACAGGCTCTTTGGTACCGCGGGATCGATCTGGACATTATAATCGATACCCTTTCCCTTGGCTCGTATCGCGATCATATTGTTTATGTTGTTGATAAGATCCGAAACATTATACTTCTTCTCGGTTATCTCAATATTTCCCGATTCTATCTTGGAAAAATCAAGAATGTCATTGATAAGGAACAGAAGCGTTTCTCCGGAGCCTTTTATATCTTCTGTATATCCGGCTATCACATCCTGATCCGTCTCGCGTGCTATCATCTCATTAAAACCGAGTATGGAATTGATCGGCGTACGTATCTCATGCGACATGTTCGCAAGAAAATCGGTCTTGGCCTGATTTGCGCGTTCCGCCACCTCTATTGAACGGTTTTCCTCTTCAAGTTTGGTTACGAGTCTCCCGTTCCTTGTCACAAAAACAGTAAGAGCTGTCGTGATCATAAGGAAAAGTGCAGTGACCAGATAATAAATGTACTTTATATCGTTCATCCGGTTCCTAACTTCGTATACCGGCACCATTGCACCGTCATTTTCGGCCGAGAGTCTGCTGATATACGAATCTATCACAAAATGACCGGCTACACCCAGAATGATGACCGCAATGATCGCGCCTATGCAGAAATAGATCACTCTTTTTATGTGCTTGTTTTTTTCCATCTGTTCGTGTGTCTGATTCATAACAAAACAGCACCTCCTTCGATCATATCACGAAGTTCCCTACATCCTGTCCGGTGCATAAAAGCCGAGCATATCTATACATGTTTCAAGAACTTCCTTCGTTATCTTAAGCAGTGCGATCCATCCCGCCTGTCTCTCCTTGTCTTCCTCTGTCAGTATCCTGTTCTCATGATAGAAACGGTTAAATGCATTTGCAACATCATAAACAAAAGAGCATATCTTGTGAGGCGCAAGTTCTTCATAAGCACCGGACACCACCTGACCAAACCGCGTAAGTTCAAGCATCAGCGCCTTATCCGTCTCGTTTACCGCTTCCCTGATGCCTGCTGCCTCAATGCTTCCCTCTGCCTCCGAATACTTACCGAGTATCGATTTTATCCTTACTATCGTATAAAGGATATAGGGACCCGTATTTCCTTCAAATGATGTGAACTTATCTATATCAAAGATATAATCCTTCGTTGCCTGATTGGACAGATCTCCGTATTTAACGGCAGCAAGCGCAACCGTTTTTGCCGTTTCCCGCCCTTCTGCTTCTTCAACCTCGTGATTGTCGCAGATCTTTTTATACATCTCCTCATCAATCTCATCAAGAAGAGCCTCAAGACGCATAACACCGCCTTCACGTGTCTTAAACGGCTTGCCGTCCTTTCCGTTCATCGTACCGAACCCCAGGAAGTCAAGTTCCGTATCCTTATCAACCACACCCGTCTTCTTTGCGCACCTGAATACCTGCATAAAATGCATTTCCTGACGTTTATCGGCAATATAGATAAGCTTATCGGGGTTTATGGAAGTACGCCTGTCGACCAGTGTTGCAAGATCCGTGGTTGTGTAAAGTGACGCTCCGTCCGACTTAAGGATCATGCAGGGCGGAACCTCTTTCGTATCGGTCTCCTTACTTATATCGACAACAAGGGCTCCCTCACTCTCATATGCATAGCCGCCCTTCTTCATATCTTCAACCATACCATTTATGTAAGGCCTTGCATCCGATTCACCCTTCCACAGATCAAAGGAAACGTTAAGCCTCTCGTAGTTCTTCTTAAGGTCGGGAAGCGAAACATTCATTATGTGCTGCCAGAGTGCAACATGCCCTTTCTCTCCCTGCTGGATAAGAAAGGTGTCGTTCATTGCCTCATTTTTATACTCTTCATCCTCCTTGGACCGTGCGGAAGCTGCCGGATATATGTCTTCAAGTTCCGACATGGTAAAAGGAGGCTCCTTGGGATATTCTCCCTTAAATCCCGGATCAAAATAAGGCAGATCCGGCTTACGTCTGCGAAGTTCGGTCATAATGAGACCCATCTGCAGCCCCCAGTCGCCCAGATGTATATCTCCAGCGGCTTGGCCACATTCGGTCCGCCGTAATCTATAACGATCTTTTTGGGAGTACCAATTGTATCAAGCCCGTACTTTTCTTCACCTGCCATCTTATCAAGGTATCCCGCAAGGAAATCTTTCGAAACCCTGAAATTAAGAAACCCGGGAGCCACGGCACTGACATCGGTAAATACCTGCTCATCCCCAAGCTTCGCCGCCACATCATTTGCGATCATTATGGGGGCTTTTTTATATTCCTTTGCCGCAGCCATCGCTCCGTTGCACTGGAATTCGCACAGATCCGGCCTGTTCGATACGGTTACCTTTCCGTATTTTCCGTCGTATCCTGCCTTGTCGAAAGCCTCCGACATCCGGATCGTCAGTTCTTCTATCATTGTCTTCATGATCATTGCTCCTTCTTCTCTCTGTTCATTTTGATAGGATATGGCATTTTGTAATGTCCGACTGCCAGCGCCTCGCTGTCATCAGAAACAAGGATAAGCGTATCTTCCTCGCAGGATACATCCATACAGGCGGTCCCTATATACAAATGACCGTCTTTGGCTCTGTATGAATCTATCTTGTCAACTCCCGATTCCTTTAGCAGATTATCAAGAGCCTCCTGTATATTAAGCTGTTCCTTGATATTATCTTTCATTCCGGTCGAACTGTACACATTCTTTAAGAGGCCGGAAATATCGACATTACCGGGTATGTTTGCTTCAACACCCTTGCTCATGGTCTCAACCACCAGATCAAGCACCTTATCTATATATGCGTTTAGTGCATCATAATCCACGGAAACATCTATCGAACCGTCATCCTTAAGATCAAAGATAAAGATTATCGGTATCTTCATGGCCGAAAGATCTATGTCAAAACCCTTCTCTTTAACATATTGCTGAACTTCCTTACGCGCATCATATTCATATTTCCATCTGCCGCGCACCAGGTCAAGCACCGCTTCATCACATTTTTTAATGCCCTCTTCCGCTTTCCCGTAATACCTCTCATCTTCTTCGATTACTTTCTTATATTCTTCGACAGCCTCGGGATATGAGCCGCGTTCATAGGCTTTCTCCGCCTTTTCATAGGCCTTACGTGAGGTATTTATCCTGTCTAACTGATCATTTATCTCATTATACTCATCGATATCATCAAAAACACTGTCCTTCAGCAGGTCAAACTCTGTCATCACCTCATCATAGGATATCTCTTCATTAATATAATCATCCCTGAGTTCCCGTACGCGGCCTATCATGGATACCCTGACCTCTTCTTCGGGTTCCTCTGCGGCCGTCTCATCCTGTATTCCGGTTTCCTTATCCATATCCCTGACCTGTACGGTTTCTTCCGTTTCCCCGACTTCTTTTTGAGAACGGGTGAGCATTAGATATACTCCGGTTATCAGAACAGCCGCGGATGCTATGACGATCGCAGCTATGACCGGTCCTTTTGATGCTCTTCTTCTGTCCGGAACATCCCTCTCTCCGATCAGGGTATGTATATATTCAAGGTCTTCATTATCCTCCGGCTCATATGCATAAGAAAGTCCGTCGGAACTGTCCGCCGGCATAAAACCGGAGCGCCCGTCCCTGGCACCGGTACGGGATCGTTCAAACATCTCGGCTACCGTCGCCTCTATCGGATCGTCGCTGAACACGGTCTCCCGTCCCCCGGCATTTTCATCCGTCTGCTTCCAGGCGTTCTCAAGTTCCCTTGCCCTGCCGGCTGCTTCAAGCGCATCCTGTTCCCTTAATATCTCAAGAGCGGAACGGACATTATTACGAAGTCTTGAACCGCACATATAGCATGCATAATCATCGTCCGCTACTTTGGTCCCGCATTTAGAACAATACATCTCTTACTCCTTTAAAACACACCGCTACATCAGGATGCCGACGATCGCTGCCGACAATTCCAGATACCGTCTCATAAGTTCCCCGTGATTTGCCTTAATATATCCGGTATCCCCGTTTAAAGCTGCTTCCTCCAACAGCCTTGCCTTTCCCGCGATCTCTTCGATGCCCAAAGTCCTGCTCATGCTCTTAAGTGCGTGAACAGCGATCCTGTACCCATCCAGATCATCATCATCAAGGCATCCGCTGATCTGTTTTATCCTGTCATCTGAAGACATGGCATACTCATAAAGAGTCTCCCTGTAAAAGCCCATATCGTTGGCGCAATATCTGATACCCTTGCCTGTATGGATACCAAGATCCTTAAGTTCCCTTAGACTGCTTTCCCGAAGCACACGTGTCTGTCCTGTACCGGAATCTGCACTTCCCGGAGCAAATTCAAGAACAAAAGGCTCCGTCGCATTTTCCTTCGGCGTGCTCTTATCTGCCTTATGCCTGTATGAAACAAGATCTTTTGGAAGGTGCTTTTCAAGCATCCGCTCAAGTGACGAAGTGCTGATGGGCTTGGCAAGATAGTCATCAAACCCTGCCTTTATATACATCTCCCTTGCCCCCACAACGGCATTGGCCGTAAGAGCAATATATGCCGTATCGGGTTTCTTAAGTCCCTCAGCCTTAAGAGTGTCTAGCGTTTCGATACCATCCATCTTAGGCATCATATGATCGAGGAATACTATGTCATATTCATTATCCCTTATCATATCTATTGCCGTTTCACCGGATGACGCCAGCTGCGGTATGATGCCGTTTTGCTTCATCAGATTCTTAATCACCTTAAGGTTCATATCATTATCATCAACCACAAGGATCTTCGCATCCCCGGCATAAAGATACTCCGTATCACCGCTCACGTTATCATTTCTCCCTAGCCTGTCCGAATAAACTCCCACAGGTTCGGGATCTGCTACAGCCTGCTTTATTTTAAACGAAAAAACGGAACCCTCACCGTAAACACTCTCAACCGAAAGTCTGCTTCCCATCATCTCCAGAAGTTTTGTAACGATGGACATTCCAAGTCCTGTTCCCTCAATATTACGGTTTCTTCTCTCTTCGATACGCTCAAACGACTCGAAGAGCTTGTCCATATCTTCTTCCCGGATACCTATCCCCGTATCCTTTACGCTCACCTCAAGTTCTATCGTATCCCGATCCCGTGAAACTTCCGAGAATGACAGAAGTACGCTTCCCTCTTCGGTATATTTTACGGCATTTGTCAAAAGGTTCATAATGACCTGACTTACACGTACATCGTCACCTATAAGCTCGCAGGGGATATTCTCATCTACATCAACGGAAAAGTCAAGCCCCTTATCCTTCGCCCTCTCACTTATCGAATTGACCAGATTGTTGATCATGGCCGCGGTGTCATACCTGACCGGGATTATCTCCATTTTCCCGTCCTCGATCTTCGAAAAATCAAGTATGCTGTTTATCAGCGACAGGAGTGTGCTGCCCGCAGATCTTATATCATTCGCATAATCCGATATACTGTCATCTTCGGACTCCCTGAGTATCATCTCATTCATACCCAGGATGGCATTTATAGGCGTCCTTATCTCATGAGACATCTGTGCAAGGAAACGGCTCTTGGCTTTACCTGCTGCGATCGCGGTCTCTGCGGACTCCTGGATCTTCCTGTTGGTCTCATCCTGCCATTTCAACAGATTTGACAGCATTCGATATATCATTATTATACAGCCCAGAGACCCTATGAGCACTATTATTCCCGATACCGACACCGTACCGTATATATTCCAGATATTCGAAACGGCATATATCGTGAACTTGGACTCATCATTACGCATTGCCGTAACCATGCGCCTGGATCCCTCATAGTCGGTTATGATCTTGTCCGTATATCCATCGGGTTCAATATCACCGTATGGAAGATCGGCCACATTCGTCTTTCTCTCCTTTGACATCTGATAGCTTCCGAACGGATGATTGATGATATTGCCTTCGGTGTCGACCAAAAAGGCATATCCCGTATCCGAATAACTGTCCCCCAGTATATCTATAAGATCGTCCATAAAGAAATCAATACCGAAGATGCCTAAGAATTCTTCCGTATCCGCATTGTATACAACTTTGGACATCGTAACGCAGTATCCACCGGTCTGGCTGTCATAATACGGAGCCGTAATGCTGTATCCGTCGGCGGAATTCAATGACCCTATATACCACGGGCGTTCTTCCACCTTCCACCCGGGTTCGGGTGTCCAGCCGTTATTCATGTAAACCGTTGGATCAAGTTCCGGATTGCCCAGATACGTAGCGGATATTTCGGGATACTGTGCCGTGATCCTGTTTAAGTACTCTATCATCCCGTCATAATCCTTTACCATTTCGGGATTGGTAGATATTATGGAACAGAACATATCCAGTATACTCTTCTGGGTATTTATCCATTCGGACAGTTTATCTTCATATTTATCGGCTGCGGAACGCATCATGGCATTTCCCCAGCGGGCTGTCGAATTTACAATATTATAAAGGTTAATGAGCATAACAACCGACATAAGAAGAAGGACCACGGTCCTGAAGCGCTTGCTCATTCCCGTCCTGCCGAAAACTCCTTCGCTTCGTTTTCCGCCCTCTGCACGTACTATGCTCGAATATGACGTGATCTGTCCTATCATATCCGATAACTTCTGCGCCGACAGGTTTATCCTCGCAAAAGCCTCCTCATAACTGTCAGTATTGTCCGTGATCTCCTTGCCGGAGCTGTCCATTATCGATTTAAGCGGTCCCTGAAGATCGCTCGTGATGCCACGCAGGAACTTTTCCTTGCTGTCCATAGCATCCTCGGCATTCTTCTGGCTCCTTACGGCTAGAATATACAATATGATGATCACAGTAAAGATCGACAGGGACAGAACCAGAGTGACTATGAACTGTATATATGCATCGCGATAAAGCGCCCATTCGCTTTCACTTATTATAAGGTACCAGCCATTGCCGGTACGTGTTGCAAACATACTGTCATACAGATGATCCGCCCTGACTCTTCCGGCAATAACTCCCTTTTTATTCTTTACCAGAGAATACATGCCCCCGTATCGCGGCATCGCACTCATCAGATACTGTCCTATGAGTACTTCATCCGAGCATCCGGCTATTATCCCGTCCTCTGTAACAATGACTGCAGCATTATGAGAACCCCTCTCATACATCTGCTCAATATATGCCTGTATATTATCCAAAGTATAATCAACGGCAATAACCGTTGATCCGTCCGCAAGCATCACGGAAACCGTATAACAGACATTACCTGTCACCACATCCACATACGGTGCCGAAATATACGGCCGGCCTTCCGCCTTGATCGCACCGGTATACCAGATACGTTCAAATGCGTTGAAACTGTCAAGATCAACGATACCCGGTAATACCGCCATATCGGGACCTGCCATGTAAACATTGAACACTCCGCTTTCCGTTCCGATAAGCTCCGAACGTCTCTCATATATAAACTTTTTCATCAGGTCATAATCGTGCGTATACTCCTGAGCCTCGACCGCAAGCTCAAGCGTTAGATTTCCGGCGCTGCTCAGCATGCTTTCAAGCTTTCCGCTTACTGCCGTCAGCTGATATATCCCGGAATCCTTAGTCTGCTGCCTGGTCTGTCTGAACACTATCCATGCTTCCATGAAAGTTACAGCCACCAGTATCAGCGCTATCAGGATTATGATACCTACTCTTCTGCTTCTCTTCATATACTACGCATATACCTGTTCATAACAGTCGCGACAGTTTCACCCATCATGACGGGAATCTCACACCCCTCCTTCACACCGCGAAGGACCTTGTCGGTGAAAGAGAGCTCCTGTTTTGGCAAAAGTACTATTACAGTAGAACCTCCGTACTCGAAGTATCCCTTCTCGTCGCCTCTTTTGACCTTTTTTTTGCCCATGCAATGGTTTACGATCCTGCCAACCAGCATCGCTCCGACTTCCATCTGAACACATCTTCCGAAATTATCCGTATCGATAACCGCATATTCCCTTGTATTCCTGACAAATACCGGATGATCCTCAAGCGCAACGGGCTGAACGGTATGATAAACACCGTTTATATGTCTGTTTGCATATTTTTTCCCGGAATCAAAATAGATATATCTGTGATAATTGTCGACGCAAAGCCTGTATACGAGACAGTAGCCCCCTTCAAATGTCTCTGCCAGACGTCTGTCCCTTAACATCCCCCGTATGCCGAACGCACTCTGCTTAACCTCTATCACGGTCCCCTTATCTATTCGCGATACTTTAAGCAGACCATCGCACGGGGCCACCAGATCATCAGCCGCCTCACTTACCGGGCGAAGGCCCTGCCTGATCTTTCGTCTGAAGAAATCATTAAAACAGCGGATATCATCAAGCACATAATCCTCTGTCCTTATATTGTTCATACGGGCAAATGGTTTTATGAGAAGCTTTGATATCCGGCTGTCCAGAATATATCCCGCTATATCGGATACAGGTTTGGATATCAACGGTCTCAGCAATATCCTTCCTGCCCTTGTTTTATACAGTTTATTTAAATAAGACATATTTATCACTTGAGAAGATCAGTATCGTTGCCACAAATTCGATCGTACCTATGATTATCATAATGATAAGTCCCGTCTTCCCGGGCTTCCTTACCCTTATATTCCATATAAACAGGATGGCAACAAACAACATCATAAAGAAATAGAAAAATGTCAGATTTGCACTTGTATAATAATGGATGATAAGCGTAAGCGGAAATACGAGCGCCGCCGTGGTGACCGGAAGTCCCGCAAAATATTCGACACCGGTTTTTTCGGCCTCTGCCTTGCGCACTTCTTCCGTAGAATTAAAATACGCAAGTCTTATAAGGGCCGCAAGGATATAGAAAACGGCTATCGCCAAAAGGATGATCACCATCCAGATACTGCCTTCATAATCCTTCCGCCTTACTATCTCCGTAAATATCCCGCTCACGCGCAGAAGAGCAAGACCTATCGCTGCCGGCAGCACACCGAAACAGATAAGATCCGAAAGCGAATCGATCTGGACTCCGAACTTACGCTCAAAATCACTCCTGTTCTTTTTCGTCCTGGCCACACGCCCGTCAAACGCATCAAGGATCCCCGAAATCATCAAAAACAATGTTCCGAAGTAAGGATGTCCTATTCCCGTCATAGTCACTATTATCCCGACAACTCCCGATATTATCGAAAGATATGTCAGTATCACGGTATAATCATAAACTCCTATCATTTTTCTTCCTCCCGGCAAGATATCCTATCAAAGTGATCAATCCACAAACAGCTACACATATATAAAAAGTGATACCACGGCTTATCATTTCCGTGCTGAATGCCGTTTCCCATCCCATCAGCTCAGTAAAACCGTCTATCATCAGATAGTCCGATATGCCCATCGCTCCCGGTATCGGAACAAAATTACAGCCTATGGTTATCAGACACTGTTTTGCAAAGATAACAAAGGAATTGCGTCTGTCTCCTCCGAGCGACAGATATATCAGCATCGGTACTATTATCTGCGCCACCCTCTGCAGCAGGTTCAAAAGAAGTGTATAAAGCATGATGCTTCCGTTCCCTCCGATAAGTGCCGAACACTTCTCATAATCACCGCTTATCCTTTCTATCCTGGCAAGCTTAGGTTCGGGCTTCCTTATAAGGCCCTTACGGTTCAGGAACAATATGAACCTTGATAACATGGAAAAAACAACATTTCCCTTTTTCAGCATACTTAAGAACATCAAAGACAGGATGATAAGAACAGCAAGACCGGCTATTATAAGCACCTTCGACAATGTTCCGAATCCCCAGAAAACATCAGGCCTTACACATATCGAGAATATTCCGAGGATTATGGCCGACAGGGTATACATCATTATATTGAGCACAAGTACCGCACTGACGACTCCTGCCGAAATACCGCTTCTGTACATGAAAAAGGCACTTACAGGCTGACCGCCTGTCGCCGACGGGGTGATCGCGGAAAAAAATATATCTGATGTAGAGAAGATCAGTCCATCCCTGTACCTGCATTTATGACCGGCTCCCTTGAGTATGGAACGGATCGCAAGACCTTCAAACCATACGTACAGCGCTGCCGAGATCACAGCCGGTATCAGATAGCGTTTTTTGGAATAAGACAGTGCCTCGGCAAGATCCTGCATGGATACAGTCCTACTCTGTTTGAGAACCGTGTTTATCGTAAATATGGCAAGCAATAATGATATACATGCCCATATCACATGCTTATACTTTGAATTTTTCTTATTCTCTTTATTGGAAATCATGCTTCATAGCTCGCTTATTTGCATACATTTGCTCATCAGCCCGTTTGAGTGTATCCTCTATACCGCAGTCCTTATCGGGATCATATATCGCACTCCCTATAGCCGCACTGGTACGCTCCCACGGCTCCAGATCCTCCTCTGAGCGATCGCGCTCTATACACGCTTTGAACTGTTCGACATTCTTATCAAGATTCCGGAAATCCTGATTCTCAACAACAACTATGAACTCATCCCCTCCGACGCGGAATACGGGTGATCGCTTAAATATCGAGCAAAGGATATCGCAGAGGCTGCACAGAACCTTATCTCCCTTCTCATGTCCGTAAGTATCGTTAATCTGCTTGAGATCGTTCATATCGACCATCACAATACCGACATCGGTATGGCCGGCCATTATCTCCTTGTTTACCCTCTGTATCTCGGTATCATATCCGCGCTTGTTCCGGATCCCGGTAAGTGCATCCCTGTTTGCCATCTCGTTCATAATATCCGCATGTTCTCTTGTGGATGAAAGTTCCTGTCTTGTGGCAAACAGTGTCTCTATCTGATCGTTAAGGTCCCTTTCCATCTTCTTCATGGATTCGGCCAGTTTCTCGATCTCATCACCGGTATGAATATCAAGCATGGCAAAATCATTACGTTCAAGACCGCCAAGTTCGTCGCTTATCCCCTTATACGTAGACGCAACCTCGGACAGTTTATTTATAGGATTGATGACCCATGCATTGACAATAAGGATCCCTATGATACCCACCCATGCATTGACAATAAGGATCCCTATGATACCCATAACAACGGTCAGACCGATATGTATCCACATATTGATCTTCTCGTAATACCGTTCTATCTCATCGATGCTCTCCATCGAGACATCCGCCGTGGCATAAGCGATAACTTCTCCGTTATAATGTATCGGAGCAGCCGCAGTCACCAGCCATCCGTACTCTTGTGTATCCGTTTCATAAGGCATGAAGCCCTGTTCGGGATCCTCAAGCACGGCATAATTGAAGGGATATATCTCATCAATGCATCCGGGCGGGCATGCATTCTCATTCGCCGCATCACACAGATATACCGCATTTTTCTCAGCCGGATCTATCCAGATAAGATAAAGGCTGTCTATATCACTGTTCTCCTGAAACACACGCAGCCAATCCCTTAACTTAATAAAATCAGGCTGGTCCTCTATTTTTGCATACCCGGACAGATAGTCTTCAAATTCCGGCGAACCCCACTTATCACTTCTAACCTTAGGGTCGGAAACTTTATATATACCAACAATCTGATCGCGAAGTCTCTTCACCTGTCCTGCATCGATGACCGCCGCTACCGTATCTGCGATAGCCCTCGAGTCATCCGCATAGTGATCGCTTATCATGGCACTGATGAACCGGCTGTTCGCAAGAGTCCCGACTGCGCACAAAACGATCATCAGCAAAGATATGAGCAGTACAGTCTTTTTTCGGAGCGAAAACTTCATATAAACTATTCCCTCTCAAAAGAATACATAGAATGATTATACTCTAAAAATATGGATTTTTACAGTACTAAATATATATTTTTCGTATTATACTTAGAGGGAGTACAAACGCGGAGTGACGGCAATGGAGATACGTGAAATATCTTTTTACAAACAGTTCCTGTGCGCAGGCGGTGATTGCAGGCACACCTGCTGCCGCGGCTGGATGATCCCCCTCACAAAAGAAGACACGGATCGTTTCGGTCATGAAAAGGGAAGGCTTAAATTCTCTCTTCTTACAGCCGTCTCGCAAAAGGACATAGTATGCTTCAACAAGGGCTCGGGTAAATGTCCGTTCCACAACAAAGAAGGTTTATGCTCCCTTCAGCTTATGAAAGGACACGACTTCATACCCGAGGCATGCAGGATGTTTCCGCGTTTCTACAGGAATTACGTAAAGTTCGAAGAGCATTATATCGATCCGGCGTGCACGGCAGCCGCTGAACTGTTGCTTAAAAATGCCTCAGATCTTAAGCTCGTATCCTATGAAGGTACACCACTCAGCGATCCGTGTACCTGCAATGAAGATGACGATCTTCTTGACAAAATGACAGACACCCGCTCGGTTATCCTTAACAGACTAAGCGGCATGACCTTACCCGATGATCTTAACAGAGCATTTAACGATATCTATACGTACTCATCAAGACTCCAGCAGGCTTTTCTCAAGGGGGACACCGGCTTTCTGTCCGACTGCCCCTTTGACGGTTTTCACGCCGGAGAAGATCTCAGAATATTCCCGTTTGATACATCCGTTTTGGCTTCGTTGATGAACACTTCGTTTTACCATAACCGTCTTAAGCGTACCAATCCGTTCCTGTACAGACTATGCCGGCTGTATTTTGACAGATACCAGAGCATAATGAACAGTTCTTCCTCATGGGACTGCGCAGTCCGCGATTTTATAAACGAACATAAAGAAGCGGTGCATTACTGCACCGCCTACTATACATACTATCTGTATCTGTATTTTCTTAAAAGCTTCGAGGATTACAGCTTCTTAAAGAATGCCGCCCTCGGCATGATACACACAAACATGATCTTCATGTTCTCCCTGTTGCTCTCTCTTGATGAGCCGGGATCATATCCTCAAAGCCTGCCCTCAGTAATATCAATGTATGACCGGCGGGCCTGCTTCAACGATGAGATCATGAATGAGATGTATGGCTGCTTAGACCGGCTCTGATCCGGTCAGGCAGACTTTCTTACCGCTTCAACCCTGCCGATGACAAGTATGGTGACTACCATCATCACTATCCCGATCGGCAGACATATAAACCAGTTCCTTACAAATCCGGAAATGATGTATGCGACAAATGATACCGCAGCAGCCGTAAGGGCATAAGGTAACTGCGTGGAAACATGCCCTATATGATTACACTGCGCTCCCGCGCTTGCCATGATAGTGGTATCGGAAATCGGCGAACAGTGATCTCCGCAGACAGCACCTGCCATACATGCCGAGATCGCGATTATCATAAGTTCATTGTTAAGATCGGCACCGAATACATTTACAACGATCGGGATAAGTATACCAAAAGTTCCCCATGATGTTCCCGTGGCAAATGCGAGAAACGTTCCGACAACGAAAACAATGGCGGGAAGCATGCTCATGAGCGCATGGTTGCCTGCTACATTCTCAACAATACCCGCCACATATTCCTTAGCGCCCAGAACATCCGTCATTGACTTAAGAGTCCAGGCAAAAGTCAGTATAAGGATGGCCGGAACCATGCTCACAAATCCCTCGGGAACGGCATTCATGCACTCCTTAAAACTCAATACCTTTGTTGCGATCATAAATATCATGGTTATAACGAGGGCTGTCACCGAACCATACACAAGACCTACCGATGCATCGGAATTTGAAAATGCATCAACGAAACTCTCTCCTTCAAAGAATCCACCTGTATAGATCATGCCAATAACACAGGTAACAATGAGGGTAACTATCGGAAGGACCAGATGTATGACCTTCCCCTTATTTGAAACAGGCGGATTGGGCTGCTCTTCGGCTCCGGTTATGGATGCCTGTTCCTTCTTTTCATTTGTATTATCATCCTGAAGTTTTTTATTGAGTTCCGCAAGCTTCATGGGACCGAAGTCCATATCCCTGACCGTAAGAGTGATCATCATCACTATCGTCAGAAACGCATAGAAATTATACGGTATCGCTCTTACAAACAGCGTAAGTCCGTTTGCCCCGTCAACAAAACCGGTAACGGCGGCGGCCCACGATGATATGGGAGCTATAATGCATACCGGAGCAGCCGTGGCATCTATCAGATATGCCAGTTTTTCTCTGGATATCTTATGTTTATCGGTAAGCGGTCTCATTACCGAACCTACCGTAAGACAGTTGAAATAGTCATCAATAAAGATAAGCACGCCTAAAAGTATCGTTGCCAACTGCGCTCCCATCTTTGTCTTCACATGTTCAACCGACCATTTACCGAAAGCAGCCGAGCCGCCGGCACGGTTCATGATCATAACTATGCTGCCGAGCACTACAAGGAAGATAAGTATCCCGACATTCCACCCATCCGACAGCTGGGCTATCATCCCATCCGGGAAGACCTGCTGAAGCATACCCGAAAAAGAAAATCCCGAACACAGGAGTCCGCCGGCTATTATACCGATGAACAGCGAAGAATAGACCTCCTTGGTGATGAGCGCCAGACCGATAGCTATTATCGCGGGCACAAGTGACCAAAACGTATTTGTGAACATAACACACCCTCCCAAAAAAAAGATATTTATATCATATCGCAAAGAAACGCCCTGCGCAACCCATTGCACAAGGCGTTTACCTTCTCATTTCATTTTTCATGCTCTTGCTTCGAAAAAGCATCCCATCTGTCCGGGTGCTCCTTCCGCCTCCTTTTCCGCTAAGATTTCGTCGTAGGCCGACCTTCTCTTTTTCTTCCCTTCATCCCTGTCTTTGCCGCGTTTAAGGCCCTTAAACGGTACAGATGCGGCAACAGCCGGTATATCGGGCGGAGCGGGCGGAGGCGGGAGTATGTATTCTACT
>ONRZ01000124.1 GCA_900320345.1 uncultured Lachnospiraceae bacterium
GACATTCCTGTTTTTTTCATTTTAAAAAGGATCTCTTCCCGTTTCTCTTTTGGATACTGTGATATCTTCATCGGATTATCGCCGCCTGTAAGTCGTATCGTTTTTTGCAATGCTTCTGCTTCCGACAGCATGTACCTTTTATTTTCCTCCAGGAATTCATCCTGATTATCCTCAAAAACAAAATCTCTCAATACTCGAAGATCCTTCGCCACCGTGATTACCGCTTTAATATCACATATGGTCTTCTCACCTTCTACCGACGACCACGAATTCCATTTATACTCATTTGGGCGGCAAATTCCTGCTTTCCATGGATTTTGCAAAATATACCTAAAGACCGCGATCAGGTATCTGTCGTCTTCAACAGGCTCGCTTTTGTATCGATCCTGAAACAAATGACCAACGCGATCATACTTGTGATTGAAGTGATACACATAGCTGGATGCAATTTTCTTGATAAAAACATCCGGACCTTCTTCATTATGCAGCAAAAGATGGATATGGTTGTCCATAAGACAGTAAGCACAAATAACCGTACCCGTCTCTTCCCGAAAGCGTCGCATACATTTCAGCATTTTCATCCTGTCTTCATCATCAAGAAAAATCTCCTGCCTGTTAATACCTCTCAAAATCACGTGATAATAACCACTTCTGCTCCTTTTCCGTCTGGTTCGAGCCATTTTTCTCCTATCCTGTAATTTTCATACAAATAAGCGGTATGATATTACATTTCATATTTCTGATAATTATGGGGGTGTGGCGTAATGGATTTCGCCTGATCTGTAAAATATGCCTCTTGAATTGAAAATCAATACATATCTCGTGTAACCTATAATAATACCTCTACTTAAGCTACGTCAATTAGACGATTCAAACAAAATACGGGGCTTTTCAGGCCCCGTAAATGTGTTAATCATTATGCAATTTTACCTAAATGAGTCGCGGAACCTGTCCCCGTGACTCTAAAACTAAACCTCAGTCCTCAATATCGTCTTCATTTGCTACAGCAGAAATAACCGATGAAACCGCTGCTACCACCACTGCCGTAACTATAACTATGAATAATATGCCTACAAATAAGATCATAAGAACATCTCCTTTGCTTCACTTGAAACAACTATAACACCTAGTCGGTAAAGTTGTCAAAATATCCCTGTATGAGAATGAACGGTGTTCCCTTGTCGCCCGAACCGCTGGTAAGATCGCAGAGAGAACCGATAAGATCCGTAAGCTGTCTCGGTGTGGTCCCCTGTGAAGCCATGTTCCCCTTAAGATCCTTATCCTTGGCCTTGATGCTCTTTGTTATCGCATCCTTGAGTTCCTGTCCGCTTAAGTGCTTAAAATCGTTGTCTGCGAGATATTTAAGCTTAAGCTCATTGGGCGTTCCTATAAGTCCGTCTGTAAATGCCGGTGAAACGACCGGATCCGCGAGTTCCCAGATCTTACCCTTGGGATCCTTGAACGCGCCGTCACCATATACCATAACTTCCACGTGCTTGCCGGTAAGTGCGAGCATCTGCTTCTGGATATCTTCAACAAGTCCCTGGCAGTCGCGCGGGAAAAGTTTTACCTTATCCTCTGTCGATTTGTTGGAACCGAGCAGTCCGAATTTTTCATTGTATCCGCTGTCTCCGACCGGTGCATTGAGTATATCGTCAAGACCGAGCACTGTTTTTGCTCCGGCGGCCTTAAGTATCCTCTTGGTGCGGATCCTTGAATGTATGTCACAGGTTATCACACAGTCTGTGTAGTCAAGTATCGTTTTAGGCTGGTTTGCGAACACTATCTCTATATCGGCGCCTGCTTCCTGCACGATATTTGAATAGTAATCAACATAATCAACGCCCGTGAACTCATGCTTGTTGTCTCCGAACAGTTCTCTGTATTTTTCAAGAGAAAGTACATCGCTGTAAGGATTGATGCCTGCTTCGTCTATCTGATCGTATGTAAGGAGGGCGTTTCCGACTTCGTCGCTCGGATATGAGAGCATAAGGATTATCTTACGGCATCCCATGGCTATTCCCTTTAAACAGATTGCGAAACGGTTTCTGGAAAGGATGGGGAAGATCACACCTACGGTGCCGCCTCCCGTCTTGGTCCTTACGTCATCCGCAATATCGGCAACGGTTGCATAATTCCCCTGCGCCCTAGCAACTACCGATTCGGTAAGGGCGATTATGTCCCTGTCCCTTATCTTGATATTCTCACTGTTTACCGCGTCCATGACGCTGCTGACCGCTATATCCACAAGGTCGTCGCCCTGCCGGATGATAGGTCCCCTGATACCTCTTGATACCGTTCCGATCAATCTCTCCATAATAACCCTCTTCCTTAATTCATGAAAATAGTGTATTTACGGCATAAAATCCCGCAAATTCAATTATACATATATTGACAGACGATATCAAGGAAAACATAAGAGTCAAGGAACCTGTCCCCGTGACTCAAGGAAAACATCAGAACCGTGACTCCCGGCTGTTTATGTGATATAATATGAATATGGGAAAAGAATATACGATCAACTGTAAAATGAATGAAACGGTGCTTGAAGCGCTGCGCAGGCAGGGCATCACGGTCAATGCGCTTTGCGGAGGCCGCGGAAACTGCGGAAAATGCCGGATCCTCCTTGATGAAACGGGTATGAACGAGCCGTCATACGATGAGCTGACACTCATATCCGAAGACGACAATTCAAGAGGAGTGCGTCTTGCATGCTTTACCATCGCAGAGAGGGATATCGACGCGGTAAACGTTACCGTGATAGACGATCCCGATGCCGGTGCGCCCATTCTTACGGATTCCGAAAATATATTTACAAAGCCTGAACGTTCCGCCAAAAGGCACGGAACCTTTGCCGCCATAGATCTCGGCACCACTACCTTAGCCGCGAAGCTTATAAAGGACGGCGAAACGATATACACAGGCAGCCGGCACAATTCGCAGGCCGGCTACGGTGCGGATATAGTATCCAGGATCGATATATCAGTCAAGGGCTGGTCAAACGAACTGCGCACCTGCATTGAAAATGATATAAACGCTCTTTTATCGGAATTCCCCGAACAGCCGGAGCGTCTCATAATGGCAGGGAATACCGCAATGATCCATCTTCTGATGGGATATCCCGTTGACGGGCTGGTAAAATATCCCTTCAGGCCGCATTATTCCGGTTGGCATAAATACGCCTTCCAGACAGAGAACGGAGCTGTTCCCTGTACCATACTCCCCAACCTGTCGGCTTACATCGGCGGAGATATCATATCTGGGCTGTATTATTGCGATTTTGCCTGGGATAACAGGGTAAATCTGTTCGTTGACCTTGGTACCAACGGAGAGATGGCCATAGGCAACAGGGATCTGATCCTCACAGCTTCGGCAGCGGCAGGGCCTGCTTTTGAAGGAACGCCCATAAACGTGGCTACCGATGTAGTAAAATGCATTGCCGATCTTAAGAAACAGGGCATCATTGATGAGAGCGGGCTTTTAAAGGATCCCTATTTTGATAACGGATATGATTACGAATCGGAAGACGGCTGCGTCACCATGACCCAGCAGGATATCCGTAACATACAGATGGCCAAGTCGGCAATAAGGTCCGGCATCGCGATCCTAATGGACAGATACGGTGTCAATTCCCACAATATAGGACATATGTACCTGGCAGGCGGGATGGGCCACGGACTTGATATCGAGAGCGCGGTCTCGATCGGACTGTTCCCTGCCGATCTGGCTGACAAGGTAGTGGCCGTAGGCAATTCATCACTTGCAGGCTGCATCAAATACGGCAATCTTACAAGGGATGACGGTGATATCGACGACATACTCGCTGTATCACAGGAGATACTTTTGTCAAACGAGGAGGATTTTTCTCCCCTGTATTACGAAAATATGTTATTTGACTGACAGCACATCGCCGTAAGGCAGGAAATTCCCAAAGGACAAAGATAATGGCGGACAACCTTAAATACTACAAAATAAAGGATATCCCGATGAATATCCACGGCAGGATCGACACATCGTACGATCTTATCCCCCTTCTGTCAAACGGACACGGGATCGAGGTCAGCGTGCAGGGGGCGCAGTTATGGGCCGATGTAGAAGCCGATCATGAAAATTTCGAACCCTGGGCTGCCATCGAGATAAACGGTGAACTCATAAGCCGCTTCATGCTCGATAAGGGATCTCACAGGCTGTGTCTCCTAAGGGGTGTTTCGCCTGAGCAGACCACTCGCGTTAAGTTATACCGTGAACTTCAGGCTATGAGCGATGATCCGAAAACCTGCATAACGATAAAAGGTCTGTGGACCGACGGTAAGTTTACGGAACCCCATTCATACGATCACAGATTTGAATTCATAGGCGACAGTATCTGCTCGGGAGAAGGTACCTACGGCGCACGGACCGACATGGACTGGACCGCTTACTGTATGAGCTACAGCCGTACCTATGCCAATCTCATCGGAAAAGAGCTTAATGCCGAGTGCCGCGTGATCTCACAGGGCGGCTGGGGTGTTTTCTCCGGATGGGATAACGACAGACGTCATGTGATACCTGATTATTACGAGCATATCTGCGGCCTGGCTTCAGGATATGCGCTAAGCACAAAAGGCGGAATGCTGCCGGCAGATGATCCGGATATTGATGTGGCAAAAATGAGTACCGGCGACAGATACGGTGCCGGCAGGGCGTACGATTTCAGTTCATGGGTTCCGGAAGTCATCTTCATAAACTTAGGTACCAACGACCGCGAAGGCTTCAACCAGCCTCCTTTTACCGATCCCGATACGGGAAAAACATACAGCTTAAGGACAGATCCCGATGGCTCTTTTTGCAGGGAAGATATGGAACTTATAATAAATGC
>ONRZ01000061.1 GCA_900320345.1 uncultured Lachnospiraceae bacterium
GGTGTTTCTAAAACAAAGGAAGATGATGAGAGCGAGCTCTCGGAGGACAGTAAAAAGAAGATACTTAAGTTCATAGAGGGTCTGAAAAAGGGAGATAAACTTGATGTTGACTCTTTTGAGATAAAAGAAGGCAAGACTTCTCCGCCCAAACGCTACAATTCCGGTACCATGATGCTTGCAATGGAGAATGCCGGCAATCTCATTGAGGATGAGGAACTGCGCCAGCAGATAAAGAAGACGGGTATAGGGACATCTGCCACAAGAGGCCAGATAATAAAGAAACTTGTGGATATAGGATATCTTAACGAGAACAAAAAGACTCTCATCCTTACACCTTCAAAACTTGGAGAGATGATCTTCGAAGTGGTTGATATGTCCGTCCCTTCGCTGCTCAATCCCGAAATGACTGCGAATTGGGAGAAAGGGCTTGAAGGTATTATAAACGGAAGTGTTGATGCGGGAGAATACAGGGACAGGCTGGAAGAGTACATACGGACCGAGACCGAGAGGATGATAAAAAGCGACAGTATGAACGATCTTGTCGGCAGGATCAATCCGTTTACGGATAAGAACAGCAAGGGAGCGGCGACCAGAAAACCTCTCGGATTAAAATGTCCGAAATGCGGCGGAGAACTTACGACAACTTCCTTTGGTTACGGATGCAGCAATTACTGGAACAAGGAAGAACCGTGCAGGTTCAGCGTAGGCAGGATAGCAGGACTTGAACTGTCTCGGGAAGACCTTACTGATCTCATAGAGAAAGGTAAAACACGTGTTATTGATGGCTTTACAAGCTCAAAAAAGAATAAATTCAGCGCTTCACTTAAGCTCAGCAGAGAAAGCGACGGAGAAGTAAAGGTCGTTTTTGATTTTCCGGAAAATAACAGATATGAACCGGGTGAAGTAAAAGGACTCAAGTGCCCAATGTGCGGCGGCAGGGTAATGCGGACCGGGCGAGGCGGCTACGAGTGCGAGGATCATAAGGACGGCGACGCGGCATCATGCAGGTTTAACATCGATACGATATACAGGCACAAGATAACGGAAAGTGAGTTGAGATCATTGGTCGATAACGGAATCACAGATGTTATCAAAAACATGACGGCTCCCAATAATGTCAGGTTTGATGCCCGGCTTAAGCTTAACCGTGATGAAAACGGCAAAGTTACGGGAATGGGTGTCGAAAGAGTATAAAAATACAAAAATCATAATACATTATATGTAATTTATGATACAATAATAATTAACCATCCGAAATAGTACTGAATATGGGATGGTTACACGGATCGAAATACATGACGGCTAACGAATTCAGACAATTATGCGACAATATAGTTTTCCTTGACGGTGCCACCGGGTCAAACCTCATGAAGAGGGGGATGCCCAAGGGTGTCTGTCCGGAAACGTGGATCCTTGATAACAGGGACGTCCTTAAGGGGCTTCAGTATGAGTATTTTGAAGCGGGAACGAATATAGTACTCGCACCCACATTTACGGCAAACAGGCTGAAGCTTTCAGAATACGGCTTAGAGGACAGGATAGAGGAGATAAACAGGGAACTTGTCGGAGTGTCCTTAGAGGCAAGGGACAGTTTTCTTAAGGATCATCCGGATCATAAAGCTTTTGTTGCGGCCGATCTTACGATGACCGGCAGACAGCTTAAGCCGATGGGTACGCTTGATTTCGAGGAACTTGTTGATATTTACAAGGAACAGCTTAGGATAACGGTGTCGGCGGGAGTCGATCTTATCATAGTAGAGACAATGACATCGCTTCAGGAGACCAGAGCTGCTCTTATAGCGGCGAAGGAAACCTGTGATCTTCCGGTACTATGTTCCCTGACGTTTGAAGATAATTCAAGAACGCTGTTCGGTACCGACGGAATGACAGCGGTATCGGTACTTTCAAGCCTCGGTGCTTCGGCAGTGGGAGCCAACTGCTCTACAGGCCCCGATAAAATGATCAGTGTTATCGAATCCATGTCGGAACTTGCCGATATCCCGATAATAGCCAAGCCGAATGCGGGTATGCCAAAGCTTGATGCGGACGGCAGCACGGTATATGATGTCGGACCCGATGATTTTGCGGATCAGATGATACCGATAATAAAGGCCGGCGCATCCATAGTCGGAGGGTGCTGCGGTACCACACCGGAACACATAAGAAAGTTAAGGGAGGCCGCCGAAGGTCTTAAGCCCGTAAGACATTCAAGGAATAAGGAAGTAAGATTTTTATCATCAGAGAAGAGTACGGTATGCTTTACGCTTGATTCGGGCTTTATGATCGTAGGTGAGAGGATCAATCCTACAGGGAAGAAGAAATTACAGGAAGAACTGAGGAACGGCTCGTTTGAGATGATACATGATCTTGCCGTATCCCAGGAGGAGAACGGAGCCTCGCTTCTTGATATAAATGTGGGTATGAGCGGGATAGACGAGCTTAAGACGATGTTAAGTACCATCGAAGAGGTCACGACTCACGTATCACTCCCGCTTGTGATAGATTCAAGCCGGATAGATGTTATGGAACAGGCGCTTCGGCGTTATCCGGGAAGGGCTCTCATCAATTCGATATCATACGAGAAGGTGAAGTTTGATGATCTGCTGCCGATAGCGGCAAAATACGGCGCAATGTTCATTCTTCTGCCGCTGTCCGATGAAGGTCTTCCCAAGTCGCTTGACGAGAAAAAGGAGATCATAGGGAAGATACTTAAGAGGGCCGATGAACTTAATATCTCACGTAATGATATCATCGTCGACGGTCTGGTCGCGACAGTCGGGGCAAATAAGAATGCGGCGCTTGAGACGCTGGAAACGATAAGATACTGCAGGGAAGAATTAAAGCTTCCCACTATCGTCGGGTTGTCGAATATCTCCTTCGGGCTGCCGGAAAGGATAAATGTAAATTCAAGTTTTCTTGAACTTGCGATTTTAAACGGACTCACAATGGCGATATCCAATCCGTCGCAGCATCAGCTCGTCGCAGGGGCTTTGGCCACGGACATGCTGCTCAACAAGGAAGGCGCGGATCTGAGATATATCGGCTATATAAGCTATCTTAAGGAAAAATATCCCGACATGGCTCCGATGGGCACCATAAGCAGCAAACAGGATGCGGCTGAGAGGACATCGCCCGGGCAGAGCGGGACCGAAGTAAAAAAAAAGCCTGTAGATGATAATGATGCGGATAATATAAAAAAATCCGTGCTTACGGGCAATAAAAATAATATAATAGAATATACGAAGCAGGAGATGTCGTCAGGCAGAGCCGCTTCGGACATATTGAACAAAAGCCTTCTTCCGGCGATAAATGAAGTCGGAAGGCTGTTTGAGACAGGAAAGTATTTTCTTCCGCAGCTTATAGCGAGTGCGGAAGCAATGAGGATGTCGATAGAATACCTTGAGCCGTATCTTAAGGGTGATACGGATGATAAGAAGAGCGCGAAGATAGTGATCGCGACGGTCAAGGGCGACATTCATGATATAGGCAAAAATCTGGTGGCACTGATGCTTAAGAATTACGGCTTTGAAGTATTCGACCTCGGCAAGGATGTATCGAGAGAGGATATAATAAAAAAAGCCAGGGAAGTTGACGCGGATATTATAGCCTTGTCCGCGCTGATGACCACTACGATGCAGGAAATGCGAGAGGTTATAAAGTATGCGCGCAGTCAAGGGGTGCGGGCACGTATAATGATCGGGGGAGCGGTCATCACGCAGGATTATGCTGATGAGATAGAAGCATCCGGGTATTCAAAGGATGCACAGGAAGCCGTAAAGCTGGCCGGAAGGCTCATAGAGACTTACGGTTCTCAAAAATAGCAGCAAAGGAGAAGGGTTATGGCAAAGAAGAAACGAATGGCCAGGCTTGCAGATCCCAGGATCCAAAAGAGGATGAAACGGGATGAGGCGCTCAGGCAGGCAGCGGTCCGGCGTGCAAGGGCCGAAAGAGGCGTCGCTTTGGCGGCGAGATCTTCACCGAATGTTCCGAATGCGGGAAATACCGGTTCGTCCGGCGGATCAGTGCAGGGAACAGTATCAGTATCATCAAATCTCAATAAAATAAATGGAACGGCCGATATCAAAGAGGCAGTGAAGGAGGTTATCGTGAATAACAGTACAGACAGCAGCAGAGTTGCAGAATTATTGGATAATAACAATAAGAGACTTACAAAGAGACAGCGTCAGGAGAATGATGCGGAGATAATGAACGCAATGCAGAATGACGATATGAAGGTTCTGGCATCTTTACTCATGCAGATGAGAGACAAGGATGAGAGAAAGCTTAAATACACCAAGGTACAGGTCGGCTTTGCTACGTTTACATCGATACTTGCACTTCTCATCGCTGTGTTTATCGGTATCGCAGTACTGACAATACTCCCGCAGCTTAACGATATAATCGCCCAGGCAAACGATCTTATAGCACAGACCAACACAACGATCGTTCAGGCTAATGATGCTATCGTTCAGGCCAACCAGATACTTAATGATGTCCAGCCTGTTGTCGACAACTTAAATACCGTTACGAACGATCTTGCAAGTGCCGATATAACCGGTATGCTCAAGGATGTTGACAACCTTGTTGTTTCAAGTGAGAAGAATATGTCGGAAGCCCTTCAGACTATTACGGATATAGATATCAAGTCACTTAACGATGCCATTGCGGATCTGAGTGCGATAGTAGCGCCTCTGTCGTCAATGTTCAGAAGATAAGAAACTAAGATCAGGAAGGTTTTTTTACTATGTTAGGTGCAGATGCAATGGCAAAATGCCTTGTTGAGGAAAATGTCGGGGTAGTGTTCGGCTACCCCGGCGTAGCGATATGTCCTTTCTTCAACAGCATGCTTTCGGTAGATATAGAAAGGGTACTTGTAAGGACCGAGCAGAATGCGGCCCATATGGCAAGCGGTTATGCGAGGATATCCGGCAAGGTCGGCGTATGCGTGGCAACGTCGGGACCCGGAGCCACAAATCTTATAACCGGTATAGCTACGGCTTATGCGGATTCGATCCCTCTCGTATGTATAACGGGACAGGTGGATTCCGGACAGCTTGGTTCGGACGTATTCCAGGAAGCTGATATCACGGGTGCAGTTGAATCCTTTGTCAAGTACAGTTATCTTGTCAAGAATGTTGAGGATATACCGCGCATATTTAAGGAGGCATTCCATATTGCATCTACAGGCAGGAGAGGCCCCGTACTCATCGATGTCCCGATAGACATACAGAATGCTTCGATCTCGAAGTTTTCATATCCCGCGGAAGTAAACCTAAGGACTTATAAGCCTACGGTCAAGGGACATGCCGTGCAGATCAAGAAGGTGATAAAAGCCATTTCAAGATCCGAGCGCCCCATAATCTGTGTGGGCGGCGGCGTGCATTTGAGCAATGCATCCGAAGAGGTCCGTGATTTTGCGCATAAGCATGGTATACCGGTTGTTTCAACCCTTATGGGCATAAGCGTGATGCCGACCAACGATCCGCTTTATTTCGGAATGGTCGGTAACAACGGCAAGTCATATGCAAACAGGGCAATGAACGAATCGGATCTTATCATAATGATAGGTGCACGTGTGGCGGACAGGGCAATATCGCAGCCCGATCTTATAATGGACAATACCGTACTCGTACATATTGATGTCGACCCTGCGGAGATAGGCAAAAATGTCGGTCCGCACATCCCTCTTGTCGGAGATATAAAGGCGATATTTGAAGAAATGGCCAAGTGCGAAGTGGAATGTAACTTTGCACCCTGGCTTGAGACGCTTGAAGGATATAAGGCCGATGCTCCCGCAAGGAAAAAGCCGAGACCCGAATATGTGGATCCTGCCGAATTCATAAGGATGCTTTCCGAGAAGCTTGATGATGATGCGATATATGTAGCCGATGTCGGACAGAATCAGATGTGGTCCTGCGGTTATCATATAGTTAAGAAAGGCAGATTCCTTACTTCCGGCGGTATGGGCACGATGGGATATTCGATACCGGCAGCGATAGGAGCAAGGGCAGCGGCGCCCGAGCGGCAGATAGTAGCGGTATGCGGAGACGGTTCGTTCCAGATGTCGATGATGGAGCTTGCCACCATGCAGCAGCACTCGCTTCCGGTCAAGATAATAATATTCCATAACGGATATTTGGGACTGGTACGTGAATATCAGTACAATGTCTACAAAGGACATTATTCCGTGGTCGATCTGTCCGGATCGCCTGATTTTTCCAAATTGTCCGATGCTTACGGTATACCGTTCTATAAGCTTGAAAATATGGAAGGAGCCTCGGATATGCTCGATGATTTTCTTAAATGCAAGGATCCGGCTCTTATGGAAATAATGATAGATCCTTTGGATGTTGTTAAATAAACCTTACAGGTGGCATATTTATGAAAAGATTATATTCAGTCCTTGTCGAGAACAGATCCGGTGTGTTGATGAAGGTTGCCGGCCTGTTTTCAAGACGTATGTTCAATATTGATTCACTTGCCGTGGGTGAGACGGATGATCCGAACGTCAGCTGTATCACCATAGTCTCATCGGGCGAGAAGAACACACTTGAACAGATAGAGAAGCAGCTTAACAAGAAGATAGATGTCATAAAGATCAAAACCTTCAACGAGGAGGAGAGCGTAAGCCGCGAACTGATCCTTGTCAAGGTAAAATATAATAAGAGTACCCGCAGGGAGATCATGGAGATTTGCGAGATACTTAATGCATCGATAGTCGATATGTCAAAGAACCTCATGACGATCCAGTTATGTGATACGCCGGAGAGGACCAAGCTCCTTATACAGATGCTCGCGTCCATAAGCATCGTGGAAGTGGCAAGGACCGGTGTACTGGCGCTCCAAAAGTGCAGTCTGAGTGATTGACATATGATCATCGTATGCTAAAATGGTGGAAGCGATTAAAAAGGCGGGTATTATTATGCATAAAAAAGTATTTCAGTTACTTGTTGATAACACATCAGGCGTACTAAGCCGCATTTCAGGGCTTTTCAGCCGTCGCGGTTACAATATCGAGAGTATTACTGCAGGTACGACAGCAAATCCCAGGTTCACAAGGATAACGATCGTAGCAACGGGTGATGAAGCGATCCTTGAACAGATCGAGAAACAGGTGGGCAAGCTCATAGATGTTCGGGATATAAGGGAGTTAAAGCCCGATTCTTCTGTGTACAGGGAGCTCATCCTTATAAAGGTAAGGGCAACCGATGTACAGAGACAGTCGATCATATCGGTATCGGATATTTTCAGAGCCAAGATAATCGATGTAGACAAGGATTCGATGATAATA
The DNA here is from genome assembly GCA_900320345.1 of uncultured Lachnospiraceae bacterium. Taxonomy (GTDB): domain Bacteria; phylum Bacillota; class Clostridia; order Lachnospirales; family Lachnospiraceae; genus UBA2868. The sequence goes on from ONRZ01000061.1 coordinate 7,292, forward strand.
GAACTTACCGGGACACAGAACAAGATAGATGCTTTCCTTGATCTGCTTGACGGTTATGAGATACTTGAGATCGCAAGGACAGGTATAGCAGGACTTAAGAGGGGCACAGAGGGTGTGGTCGAATTCGACTGACGGCGTCTGCTCCTTATGGTTATAAATCAATAAACATTTTCTTAGGAGGAAACACTAATGGCAAAGATTTATTATGAAGAGGATTGTAATCTGGCAGCTCTCGAAGGAAAGACCATAGCTGTTATCGGTTACGGAAGTCAGGGACATGCACATGCGCTCAATGCGAAGGAGTCGGGCTGCAATGTCATCATAGGTCTTTATGAAGGTTCAAGATCATGGGACAAGGCAGTTAAGCAGGGCTTTGAAGTATATACGGCAGCTGAAGCGGCCAAGAAGGCTGATATCATCATGATCCTTATAAACGATGAGAAACAGGCTGATATGTATAAGAAGGATATTGAGCCCAACCTTGAGGCAGGAAATATGCTCATGTTTGCTCATGGCTTCAATATCCATTTCGGATGTATCGTTCCGCCTAAGGATGTTGACGTTACAATGATAGCTCCCAAGGGACCCGGTCATACGGTACGTTCGGAGTATCAGGCAGGAAAGGGTGTTCCTTGTCTTGTGGCTGTTGAGCAGGATGCTACAGGCAAGGCTCTTGAAAAGGCTCTTGCTTATGCGCTTGCCATTGGCGGTGCAAGAGCAGGCGTTCTTGAGACAACCTTCAGGACAGAGACGGAGACAGACCTTTTCGGTGAGCAGGCAGTGCTCTGCGGCGGTGTATGTGCACTTATGCAGGCAGGATTCGAAACGCTGGTTGAGGCAGGCTATGATGAGAGAAATGCATACTTTGAGTGTATCCATGAGATGAAGCTCATTGTTGACCTTATCTATCAGTCCGGTTTCGCAGGAATGAGATATTCGATCTCAAATACAGCGGAATACGGTGATTACATTACAGGTCCCAAGCTTATAACCGAAGAGACCAAGAAGACGATGAAGAAGATCCTTTCCGATATCCAGGACGGTTCATTTGCAAAGCAGTTCCTTCTTGATATGTCACCTGCGGGACGTCAGGTTCATTTCAAGGCCATGAGGAAGCTTGCTTCAGAGCATCCTTCGGAGAAGGTCGGTGAGGAGATCCGTAAGCTTTACAGCTGGAACAATGAGGAAGATAAGCTCATAAACAACTGATCCTTGCATTTATAAAAGTATTATGGTAAACTACCATAAGTTGTGTAAAGTTAAGTAGACGGTCCGCTGTATTTATTATGCATATAATGAAAAAAGTACTCCGTACTTTTTCTGAATACGCTCGCCGCTAAGGCATCATAAGGAATCCACCGCAAGCGGTTCCCCTTATGATCAATACAAGAACGTCAGGTATCAAAGGAGGTTCATGATGAACGACATTATCAAAAACATCGAAGCTGAGCAGATGAAGGAGAGTGTTCCTGAGTTTGCTGTAGGTGATACCGTTAAGGTATACGCCAAGATCAAGGAAGGAAACAGAGAGAGGATACAGGTCTTCGAGGGTACCGTTCTTAAGAGACAGGGCGGAAGCAACCGTGAGACATTCACCGTAAGAAAGAATTCAAACGGTGTAGGCGTTGAGAAGACATGGCCTCTGCACTCACCGTTCGTTGAGAAGATCGAGGTGGTAAGACGCGGTAAGGTAAGAAGGGCTAAGCTGTTCTACTTAAGGGATCGTGTCGGTAAGGCCGCTAAGGTTAAAGAAGTTGTAAAATAATCTGAAGTGACTTTAAGGGGCAAATACATCAGTATTTGCCCCTTTGGTGTTTTTATGAGGAAAAGAAGAGACTTAGGCACCATAGACCTTGACTATAAAGGAAAAAAAGAACGCAGACCGAACATGGCTGTCCTGTATGAGAT
>ONRZ01000283.1 GCA_900320345.1 uncultured Lachnospiraceae bacterium
ACACCTCTTAAGTCGCTTATTATGACATTTCCCTCTGTACGGGTATGAGCCTTGACCATTTCCTTGAATTTCTGTGTCTGCTCCTCGTAAACCTCGATACGTTCCTTTACATCAGGCATTGCAAGTATCTCGGCTGTGCTCTTATCCTTGCAGGCTACCATCAGCTTCTCCATGAGCTGGTAATTGGAAACGGTGAACTGTCTCCAGCGTCCGAGGCCGGTTCTCGGATCCATCAAAAATCCTACCAGTATCCATCCTTTCGGGTTCATTATCTCGTCTATCGTCAGATTACCCGAATCCACCTTATCAACGGCTTCCATCATATCATCAAAGTTAGGGAATGTGTCCTTCCCTCCGTAATACTCATATATGATGCGGGCACATGAAGGCGTGATCCTGCTCTCTCCCTTGTACTTGCCGGCAAGTTCGTTCCTCTCAAACTCGCTTGAGTGATGATCGAACCATAAGCCGCATCCCTCTACATAAGGCACGTTAGCAAGACAGTCATTCTCATTTATCTCAACAAGTCCGTCCTGGAGATCCTTGGGATGTGCGAACATCCAGTGATCTACCACTCCGGCAGCCAAAAGAAGCGCTCCGCAAGCCAAACCGTCAAAGTCAGATCTTGTAACCAATCTCATTGCCATTTAACCATTACCTCCCATTAACAGATCAACTCTGATATCTGGCAAATTCATCCGAATCAATGATCGCACGCAGTTCAAACAGACCGCCGGCCCTTTTACTGTTCATGACGTCTCCGGCGCACAGATAATACTTATTCCCGTCCGTTGAGGATTTATAATAATAGTAATCGGCATAATTACTGTAAGTTGATGCACCGTATTCCACAGGCACCATTACAGTTGGGTGTTCCTCATCATACGACATCTTCCTGATGCAGATGTCATTGGTATTATTGTGATCGGACTCGCCTCCGTCAATACCCATGTTCTGCTCGGGGATAAAATCATTAAGCGCCTTTTCCTCTCCCTGATCGTCGGTAAACCAAAAACTGCCGTCCATTATATATGCATCGGATCCGAGCATCACCATCTCACTTCCGTAAATGTTCTCGATATTCCTGTATTTAAAGCCATGACGTCCGTTATTTGCGACAAGACATCCGGTGCAGTAATCTATAGCCGAAGTCTTACCCGTAAGCGATGGATATGAAGCCACCACGGTCTCGCCCGCTCTTATATCGACCGGCTCTCCGTCAAAGGTTATCTCTATATGCTCATCATCGGAAGATATCGAAACTATCTCACGACAGCATCCGCCTTCGATAATGCCGTTTTCTCCGTTTTCATCCTCAGCTTCATCCTCCTGCCCGTCGTTCCCGTTCGGCCCGCCGGATTTTTCCAGTGCCGCCCAGCCGTCAGTCGTGTTGAGAAGTACTATCGACGATCCTTCCTCAAGCTTATCCGTAGCCCAGAAACTGTTAACGACTATACGGTTGGAACCTGCCATACTCTGGATGGCTATTCCCGTATTCCTGTTGTTATAGTCCTTGTTCTGCGTATAATAATACAGATCCTGTTCTCCCGCCATTATTGATGTGGAATCAAGACAGCCTGTCTCTACCAAAAACAGTTTCTGTATTGCCGAATACATGGTATAACCTATCTCCCTGAACCCCATGCCGTTCATATTAGCCATATTTCTTATATTTTCATATGATATGTTTACGCTGGGGTATGCGCCGCTCTTACTTCTCAGTATTCCATCCTGTTCCACACCGGCATATGCGCCCACATAAACATGATCCTTCTCTTCTCCGCCGTCCAAAAATACGGGATCCACGACATATCCGTCATGCTGAACACCGCTTATCCATATCTGCTCCGACTCTTCATTTTGTATGCGCTTTACATAGAACTTCGGGATCTCAACCATAACATTTCCGCACGAACCGTCTGTGGCAAATCCCGGCTCACCCTCATAAACAATATTCAGGGCACCGTTCTCATCGTAAGAAAGGCAGCACAGTTTCATCTCGGACCATGGGTAAGCACTGTCAAAATCGTTGACTCCACCCCCTGCCCATTCATCACCTATCCGATGATCGAAATGCATTCCCACGGCATCACCCAAACGCCTGCATACCGATATACCGTTAGCCGGCGAAAACTCAATACCGTACTCCGCATCCGGATCACCTGCCACATCCCTGCTCCCGGGATTCACAGCGACCCTTGGGCATATATCCCCTTGCATGAAGATGCCCGCTCCGTTATATATTGCCGGAGCATCTATATCGAGATCCTGCATATATGAACCGTTCACATACAGTTCCCACTTACCGTCCTTA
>ONRZ01000132.1 GCA_900320345.1 uncultured Lachnospiraceae bacterium
TGTAGGCGGCATCTTCATATAAAAACACAACCCTGCCTTCTTCAATGTTCTTTCCGTTTAAAATGAATCCCATTCTCCGCTCCTTTTATACTGCATTTACGTGGCTGCAAATATCGGATATACCCTGATATATTATAACAAGTATTTCCGCAACTGCACAAGTTCTCCGTGCAAAAACAGACGGGACAGCTGATTCGCCGTCCCGTCCGTTGTATATTGTATATTTTCGTATTTTCTATTATCGTATATTATCTATATCAAATGAACCGATCTTAAATCCTCTGTCGTTTTCTACGGTGCTCCTACCTTTGCATGTATCGATTGCAGGTAAGCCACCCCTCTGGCAAGTCCCTCCGCTGCCTGTCGTTGTACCTCCGCCTGGGCTGCCGCCGTTCTCACATTGATCGCATTAAGATATGCAAGACCTGCCTGTGCTCCTGCAAGTGCCTTTGCATCCCTGTCTGCTGCAGATGCTGCTGTCCTTACATTGATCGCATTAAGATATGCAAGACCTGCCTGTGCTCCTGCGAGTGCCTTTGCATCCCTGTCTGCTGCAGATGCTGCTGTCCTTACATTAATGTCGTTGAGCCACTTGAATTCCTTCTCAAGATCGCTCTGAACCTTCGGAAGTAATGAAGGATTAACGCTGTTGATATAATTGATCTCTCTGGTTGCGCTTGCAGCTATCTCAGCATCCCTTGCCGCTGCTGCCTTAGCTGTTGCTTCGTTTATGGAATTCAGATATGCCTGTCCTCTCTGAAGACCGCTTATCGCTTCTGCATCCCTTGCTGCCGCTGCCTTAGCTGTTGCTTCGTTTATTGAATTAAGATAAGCCTGTCCTCTCTGAAGGCCGCTTATTGCTGCTGCATCCCTTGCTGCTGCAGCTGCTGCCGTTGATGCCTGGATCTGCTGAAGATATGCCGTACCTGCTGCTGCACCTGCTGCTGCCTGACGATCAGTCTCGATCGCTGCTGCTACCGTAGCTGCCTGTATTGACTGCAGATAAGCCATTCCTCTCTCATATCCGCTCTGTGCTTCCTTTATAACTGCTGAACTCTCAGGAGAAACCTGTGTGGAGATCAGATAAGCCATTCCTCTGTCATATCCGCTCTGTGCTTCGGAGATAACATCCGCCTTAACCGGTACTACAGCAACGAATGCTGCGAGTGCAAGTGTTCCTATACCTGCGATAGCCTTACCTAATGTCCTCATTAATTCTGTCTTCTTCATAACTGATTTCTCCTTTCGATATAGAAAATATACATTTTTTTGTTGTTTGGATTTTATATATTTTTCACACAACAACTGTATTATAGCCCTTTGATGATATTATGTAAAGTGAATTTTTTAATTTTTTTCAAAAAAACGTGAAATAATCACACAACTTACAATATATTGTATGATCATACCGTATTTTGTCAATATTTTGTATATGAATAATTAATATATTTTTAAGATTTTCGGAAGTAATCCGGATAATTCTTCTCAAGTTCCTCTTTATCAAACTTATAACGCATAAGGTGCTTCTCCATATTTGCCTTGGCACCCTCTTTATTGCCTGTCTTGATCGCCTCAAGTATGGCACGGTGATCCGAGACTATTTTGATATCCTTTATCGAATGAAGGCTCAGCACCCTGATCCGGTCAAAATGTCCCATCATGGAATGCATCATATTGTATATATTCTCCTTGCCGCACATAGCAAAGAAATCCCTGTGGAATTCATTATCAAGCTCCATTATCCTCGCCGACATGCCGTTATTAAGATAATACTCCTGCAGGCTCACATTCTCTTCCAACTGTTCCACCTGTTCAAACTTTATGTGATCGCACAATTCCTCAACTATCGCATTTTCCAGTGTCCTGCGAAGGAAGGCTGCTTCTTCCACCGCCTGAAACGATATACCCGCAACATAACTCCCGCGCTGAGGAAACACTTCGATAAGCTGTGATTTCTGGAGTTCCTGTATCGCCTCGCGTATCGGTGTACGGCTGACTCCCAGTATGCGCGCGAGTTCATTCTCGCTTATAAGCGCTCCCGGCTTAAGTTCAAGATTTATGATATTGTCACCGATCTCTCTAAGCGCATATGCCTTGGCAGTCTCACCCTGTATCCTGCCTCTTACCTGAATATTGGTATCCACTATCTCCTCCGTATATCCGATATCAATCCTCCGGATAGTCCCATCCGGCTTATACCTTCCACTTAAGTTTTCATTTTCTCATGGTATGCAGAAGTTTCCCTGCCTGCCATTTGCCGTATTTCAAGGCATTGGAAATATCCGCATATGCGGATGTTTGGTAGCCGCTTCGATAACCTCCTCTTAAGTTTTACCGTATCTTACCTTTTCTTCGATGCATTCAAGAGCATTCCTCTGATCAGGACTGTTCTTGAAAGGATCGAATCCTTTAAAACAGGGCGCCCCAGTTCGGAGCGCCCTATTTGGTTATCTTACATCATATCGGCTTATCAGGGTGCCGGAACCGTATCGGTATCTCCGTATACTTCCTGCCACTTGGATGTACGCTCATCCTTTATGTCCTGTCCGCCTGCACCCATGTAATCTGCCATTCCGTCGTCCCATACCTTGTCAAACTCTGCCTCGGATGCAACAACAGCGTTGTCATAAACCTCGGTACGCTTAGCGTTAAGTGCCTCGCCGACACCGCTCTCTGCCGAGATCTCACCGACGTTTACACATTTCTCCTTACGAATATCCGTATTTGCGATCTTGTTAGCCTCGATAACGATCTCGGGATCGATACCGGCGTAGCTGTGGGAGATCGAAAGCTCTGTGAGCTTGTCATCCGCAAGATGAAGTCCGTTACATGTGATCGTATAGTCAATGTTAAAGCCTGAGTTCATGATAGCATCACCTTCAGCAGAGATGGTCTCATAAGAACCGTCATCAAGTTTCTTACAGGTAACACCCTCATCACCGAGCTGGAGATACTGGATATGCTCGGGATCTGAGATCCAGTCAAGATAAAGAAGCGATGCAAGAGGCTCCTCATTGGTCGTAGGGAAGAATATCTTTCTGTCGCCTGCTGTTGAGGTGACGAACTTGGTATGTGTACCATCCTTTGAATCAAAAGGATCTATTGCCACAAACTTTGCATTTTCGCCCACTATTCTCTGAAGGTTTGCATTAATTGAATCATCACCGTTTCTGAAAGGATAATCCCAGTTATGTGTGAAAGCTCCTACATAACCTGCCTTCATCATATCATCTTCCGTTGTGTCGCCTTCACCGTAGATAGCGAAATCGTTCCACATAAGGCCTGCATTATACCACTTGTTAAGGAGTTTTACTGCATCCTTCGTTCCCTCTTCGGTGAACTTTCTGTCATCGAAGCCGTTTACATAGTAATCAAAATCAGACATCTTGGGATCCATGAAGGACTCGATAAGTGTAGCTGCTCTCCAGCCGACATCATAACTTACCGAATAAGGAACCATCTTCTTGGCATCCTTGCCAAGGAGCTTGTCTGCATTATCCTTGAATGCAACGAGCATGTCCTCGAATTCCTGGGTCGTTGTAGGAGCCTTAAGATCAAGGGCATCCAGCCAGTCCTGACGAACGAAGGTATTTATACGGTTTGTCGTAGCACGCTTACCTTCGATAGCCCATAATGTTCCGTCTACGGGGCTCTTGTCCCAATACATGTTTACTTCGCCAAGCCAGTCCCAAAGATGCGGGGTATCGGCCTTATAAGTCTCAACAAGTTCCGAAAGATCCTGAACACCGCCCATGTTAGCATAGGTCTGGATGGTAGCATAACTGTATGTCAGACATACATCGGGAGCTTCACCTGCTGCCAGAAGGTTATTGATCTCGTCTACCTCTGTCCAACGGGGAACTGCCTTGAACTCAACCTCTACATTGTGGTCTGCGAGCATTCCGTCATGGATGTACTTTGTGTACATATTGTTTGTAGGATCGGAACCGCCGTCATTACCGCGGTCATATACCTCTACTGTTATCTTCCTTGTGTCTGCGAACTTACCGTCTGTAAGTTCTCCGCCTGCTGCCTCTTCCTCAGCGGGAGCTTCTTCCTCTGTAGCAGCGGGTTCTTCTGCTGCAGGCTCTTCTGCCGCAGGCTCAGCTTCAGGTGCTGCCGACGTAGCCGGTGTATTGCCGCCGCAAGCTGCGAGTGAAAGAACCATTGTCCCTGCAAGCAGGAGTGAAAGTGCCTTCTTTTTCATCCTTTTTTCCTCCATTTTAAGTGTTTTTGCTTTGCAACTGTATGAATTAACGGATCTTCATCCATTGATTCCGTATATGATCATCTGTATCTTCTACTCTTTGACACCGCCGACCATGACACCGTGAATGAAATATTTCTGCAGCCACGGATATATGCACAGGATCGGGATCGTTGAAAACATTACGATCGCAGCCTTTAATGATTCTGACAGGCCCGGTGTGGAAAAGCCTTCCTGCGTTGCCACTTCGATATTGTTGATATTATTGATCACGTTGTACAGAAGAAGCTGCAGCGGATAGTAATCCTTGTTCTTCATATACATAAGTGCATCGGAATAACCGTTCCAGCG
>ONRZ01000084.1 GCA_900320345.1 uncultured Lachnospiraceae bacterium
CTTTCCACTCATCGTGGCGGAAGCGGCATAGGTCTTTCTTCCATCCGTACGGCTACCGAAAGATATGGCGGAAGCGCGAGCTTCCGGCACGAAGAAAAGGAATTCATAAGCGGCATCGTTATACCGATAAATTAGTTCCTCAGCAATTTAAGTAGCTTATTATCAAAAGTAGCTATCTCAACCATATCTGCATTATCATTTAGCAGATATCTAAGAATCATGTTTGCATCAAGCATCACCATATTTTTCTACCGCAGCACGTTCCCATGCTCCCTTTTCTTTTTCTTGTAACGAAGGATCTGCATACTGAGAAAGGATACCTCGTATCCCTTTTTTCGCCACAGTAGTAGTTGATTCAACAAATTCATCCATAACTGTTATTATGACTCGCTGATTAGGCTTTGCCAGTATCTTTTCTAACGGTTTAATTGTCATTCCGTCGTAATAACCCTGAACCGCTAACATAAGTATCACTCCTCTTAATCATAAATAAATACAATCTCCCAAATTTATACTACATCAAATTGTCAGATTTTTCAAGGTTTCCGCCACCTGCGACGTGTGAAGCCTCACACGACTAAAGTCGCGTGCTTCCATACCCGGTTTTCTAAGGTATGGACTCATTGACTACAGATACGGTCTATGCAGCGATACCATATCTCATTGGATATAGTTCTCCACTAAGACTAATGAGTGTAGCCAGAGTGCAGGTGCTTCTCCTGGCTGCCTGAGGAACTTTTGCCTCAAGTGCCAACCTCTCCTTTGCAGGCAAGGATTTTAGTATTTCTCTTATAAAATATCTTGCTCCTATATTGTAGGATGCATTAAGGTCACAGTTATAGATCTTACCGCTTGCAAACCTGCATACAGAATAAGACGAAAGATCAGCTTCCCGGCCTCGTGATACTCTTCCGGAGCCATCATAAGCAAACCTTGATGTACCCCAGGCATTGATACGGCTTATGCGTATACCCAAACGGTGAGCCTTATCCGATACCATAGACTGGACATAACGTGCTTTCCATAAATTAAGCTTTTGCTTCTTTGAGCCCCGTTTCCTGCCATTAAGATCAAGATGCTCGAATACTATGACATCGGCATTATATAAAACTGCGATATCCATAATGAACTGAGCTGTCTTTACAGCTATGTTGTCATTGATGCCTTTGGCCTTAGCCCATAATTTCAGAGCTTTGCGGCTGCCATGCTGCTGTGCCTTCTTTATGCGGTTTACTGAATGAGTCAGAGAGTCGTATTCTTTAGGGAGCTTAAGGAAGTGCCTCCCTAAGACCGTGCCATCCGAATGCATTACTGAAACCGCCGCAGGCGAGTTTATTCCAAGGTCTACAGCGACAATTCGTTGCTCATGGATATCGGTTTCATTAAGTTTTACCTCTTCCTCAAAGGGAAACTCGAGGAACCATTCTTTTCCCCGCTTTCTGAGGGTGGGGGATTTCATCTCACGATCAGAACAGTGGTTTTTGATATAGTCAATATCCGATTTCTTTAGGTCTATGGATATCCAGTCCCAGGTATTACGGATATATACCTTTATCCTGCCCTTATATATATCGGTAAATTGATACATGTTTCCCCTATAAAGAGAAGGATATATGAACCCTGCTTTGGGATATGATGGGATCTGCCCTCTTTCGTAAGGATCGGTATCTTCCCAGTTGGAAAGACTGCTCTTATATGACGATACTTTTCCGATAGCTTCAGCCGTGGCAGCCCGCCTTATATAAGAGGGCATCTTATAAAAGCATGTATCGAATTCATATTTTGGATTGGGATTATCATCTGTTTTGTGGATCAGTTTTTCACAATAGTTGTATCTTTCTTTTGATCCGAGATTTTGGATAGCGTCCCATTCATTAAGACATACCTTGATTATATAATCGACAGCAGACCTGTAGATACGGACTGTATCCTTGAAAATATGGTTGTAATGCTTTATTTTGACCTTATAGGTAGTATTTATCTTCATAAGAAGATTATATCATGGAAAACGTATGTTTGCAAACATATATTCGATATTCATTATATAAATATCTATATCTGGGCGGCTAACTCATGACTAAAGTCACGAGAGTGCGCCGCCTTAATATTCAATTTTTTATGTATTTCAAGCATAAAATCTGCTATAATAAAGGCACAAAGAGAAGAATAAGATGAACAAGAATCCAAAACCTACTACCTTTGACAATGTTTTCAGGACTATAGCCCAGAAGATGCCATTTATGATGGTGGCTCTTATAAATGAAGTCTTCGGCGAACATTATCCTGATAATGTCAAGGTCACACAGATCCGCAATGAGTTCTTCACTGAAGACGGTAAGATAATAACTGACTCGATATTCCTTATAAAGGGTAAATACTACCATATCGAATGTCAGAGCCGTCCCGACAGCACGATGGAGATACGCATGATCGAGTATGATTTCATGATCGCTCATGAACATGCGAAGAAACAGGGCGGAAAATATGTGATCCGTTTCCCCGAGTCAGCTGTACTGTATCTCAGGCATACACGGAATACTCCTGATAAGCTGGACGTGGTAGTAGAAATGCCGGATGGCAGGTCTATCGAGTATAGTACCAAGGTTATAAAAGCACAGAATTATACAAAGGATGAGATTTTCCAGAAGAAGCTGCTCATACTTGTTCCATTCTATCTTATGAGATATGAAAATGAATTCTCAAAGATGGATACCGACGAAAAGAAAAGGCTTAAGTTCCTTAAGGAATGCGAAGATCTGCGTATCCGCCTTGAGAAAGAGGTAGGAAACAAAGAAGCATTGTACGTTGAACTGATAAACCTTATAATAAGGGTGTCCAATCACCTTTTGGAAGACCACAAGGAGACGAAGAAAGGAGTGAAAAATATCATGGGTGGAAAAGTTCTTGAATTAGCCTCTGATAAATTGATAAAAAAAGGCCGCGCTGAGGGATTGGCTGAAGGATTGGCCGAAGGACGTGCAGAAGAGAAAAACTCCAATATTGAAAAACTCGCCGCTCATTACCTTAAGACCGGCGAAGCCAAAAACAAAGAAGAGGCAATAAAACTAGCTAATGCAATACTTGGTTAGATCATGCTCTGTTAATATAATAAGCGGATGGTGAGACTGTAATTTCCCACTATCCGCTTATTATTTTAATACAAATACTGTGAATAGCCGCGTTGCCCTGTCTGTGTCTAACAAATCGCTAAAAAATATGTATCGCGAAGTTGGTTCAAACTCCATTAACCGACAGTCATCACATGAAGTGAAGCACAGAATCATCGATATCGCTGACACGGGAAAAGCCTGTGAAGCTCATAATATAACGAAGTTCGTTACCGACCGAACCGATAAACTCCTTTACTCCGTTAACACCGCCTTTTTCAAGTGCCGGCAGCATCGATCTTCCGACAGCACAGGCATCCGCGCCAAGGGCAAGCCCCTTAAACACATCTGCTCCCGTCGCTATACCGCAATCCACTATGATCCTGACATCATATCCGTTAAGTGCCTTTTTTATCTCCGGGAGTATCATCATAGGCGGAACCGCATAGGGGAGCCTTCCGTGATGATGGCTGACTATGATGGCCTTGGCGCCGGCTTTGGCGCTCTTTACGGCATCCGATACGCTCAGCACACCCTTTATGACAAACGGGAGTTTTGTAAGTCCAACGTAACCGCAGATCATATCAAAGGTCTGCTCTGCCATTTTCTCGCCCACTACCACATCAAGTCCGTTCTCGCCGAAGATATGATCTATATCCATGCCTATTCCAAAGGCGCCCACGCTCTCGGCATACTGCATCTGATCCTTTACCTTCCCGTTATCCGCATACGGCTTTACTATCCTTACCGTCTTCGCACCGGTATCAGCGATCTTTTTGAACTGATCGTTCTCCATCATTCCGCAGAAATTCAGGATATTGCAGTCCCTCGCAGCCATCGAATATTCTTCAAGTCCGTTATGCTCTCGTCCATCGTAATTCTTAAGATGCGAAAAAGCGGGCGTCATAACCGGCATCGAGAAGGTTTCTCCCAAAAAGCCGATCGAAGTATCCGCTACCGTCGAATCGATAAGCCTCTCCTCGATCAGTATGGAATCCATATATCTTTCTGTTATAACATTTGCATCCGAAATCCTTGTATTATCCATCGATAGTCCCTCCATTTGTTCAGAATGCAGATTTGCGGCAGTATTTTCAGTATCCGCAAGGCGCATAATACCCATTCCAACGGATATTGTATCATAGTTCATTATGCGAATACAATTACGCGGGATCAAAGTCCGTAAGGCATGTATACGTCAGGATCCGCTTATCGGATAATCAAAATGTAAACGTTGCGGATATCAATTCATGATAAGACAACCATATATCGATATGTTATTATTTAGAATTGTAGTTATAACAAGTCAGCAGGAATACCCCTTCCGACATAAGTCGGCTGCGGACAGTCCAAACTTGTAGGAGAAGCCATGAAGAACAACCTTACCGACATGACAGTCGGTAATCCGGCCAAACATATACTGCTGTTTGCTCTTCCGACACTGGTCGGAAATATCTTCCAGCAGATATACAATCTTGCAGACTCCATAATTGTCGGCCGTTTTATCGGGGCCGATGCTTTTGCTGCGATCGGAGCAACCTCATCCATCACTTTTCTCTTCTTTGCCCTGTGCAACGGTATCGGCGGTGGAGGCGGTATCCTGGTATCCCAGTACTATGGCGCCCATGACGATGAAAATGTTAAAAAATGCATAATCAATGCGGGATATATCATGCTCCTTGTACCTTTTTTGTTTGGACTGACCGGATTTATTCTCTCTCCCGTATTATTAGATTTCCTGGGCACCCCTTTACCGATCCTCAATGATTCCATACTGTATACCCGGTTCATGTGCGTCGGTCTTATTTTTGTCTCATTATACAATTATCTCTCTTCAATGCTGAGGGCCCTCGGTGATTCAAAAACGCCCTTATACTTTCTTATAGTCTCCACAGTCATAAATATCGTACTCGATATCCTTTTTGTCTGTGTTTTTTCATTCGGGATAAAGGGCGCCGCCGGCGCCACTGTAATATCACAAATGATATCCGTACTGTTTTGCGGTATATTCGCATATCGCACCAATCCCTATTTCCGTTTTGAGAGAAAAGACATGTCGGTTTCCACTAATATGTCATTTAAGATAATACGCCTCGGTGTTCCGCTGTCCCTTCAGTTTGGTCTTATCGCAATATCATCCATGGCGGTACAACGGATAGTGAACTCCTTCGGAACTGTCGTTGTTGCGGCCTTTACGGCAACGAACCGTATAGAGCAGCTTATTCACCAGCCATATACAACCCTGGGAATGTCCATATCGACCTTTTGCGGGCAGAATTACGGTGCCAAAAAGCCTGACCGCGTATATTCGGGATACAGGACCGGAACCGTGATCATGGCCGCCTTAACGGCCGTTCTTATCTTTGCCATGCAGTTTTTCGGAGAAGCGATAACAAGCATGTTTGTAACAGATACGGAAGTCATAAGTCTCGGGGCCCTGGGCCTTAAGATAACCAGTCTTTTTTACCTGGCTCTCGGGATGATATATGTAGTCCGCGGTGTCCTATCCGGCCTCGGGGACGCATTTTTTGCATTGTTTAACGGTATAGTCGAAGTCATAGGGCGTTTTACCATTCCTTATTTCATGACGGTATATCTGGGCTTTGGCAGAACCGGTATCTGGTTATCTGCAGGTGTTGTCTGGGTGCTCAGTGCTTTCACGGCATGGCTCAGATATAAAACCTATACACCTTCCCTGATCGGTCCTAAACGGTCCGGGTCCTAAGTGAAAACAGAAACACTGCTGTTTTCCCTGCATTTGTATTTCCGCCGATCTTTGTATATACTGTTCTAAGATATATTTTCACCGAACTGACTTATCTTTAACTAAGGAGAATCAATATGGGACGTGCATCAACAAAAGAAAATAAATCAATATATCAGATCACACGTGAAGAACTTAAGCTCACACGTGAAAAAGCAAGTGAGATGACCGGTTTCATGTCTGCGGAGCATATAGAAAAGATAGAGAACGGTAAGATCAATATACAGCCGGACGATGTCCTGACACTTGCACAGTGCTATAAAGCACCGAAATTATGCAATTATTACTGTTCAAACGAATGCCCTATAGGACAGAAATATGTACCGGAAGTCCAGATAAAAGATCTTTCCCAGATAGCGATAGAAACCCTTAATTCATTAAACAGGATAAACCGTGAAAAGGACCGGCTCCTTGAGATAATCGAAGACGGAAAAGTGACGAATGATGAGATCGCTGATTTTGTTTCGATCAAAAAGACTCTTGATAAGATATCATTATCGGTCGACACTCTTCAGTTGTGGGTAGATCAGGCGATCGCTGACGGCAATCTCGACAGATCCGTCTTCGAAAAATGACTTTGGATCAGATTTAAGATAATGCAAAGTAAGAGCCCGGACCAGATGTCCGGGCTCCTTCATTAAGCTACCTTTGTTTCTTCATATTTTGTTATCTTTGCCTGCGGATGTTCGGCGCTTAACTTTTCCAATGTCTTTACAGCCAGAGCACTTCTCATTCTGTAAGCAAGTTTTACATCAGATGTAAATACCTGATTTCCGAGGACCGGATCCCACCCGCCAAAATATACTTCCTCGTCTGTCTTTATTATATAATCCATACAAATCACTCCCTTCACTGGATTTTAGGCTACTATACTCCGAAAGGTTATGTGACCGCAACGTAAGATTAACTCAAAAAATTTCCTGTTTTGCCTGTGATCATTGGCAATAATGTTAAAAATAATATCACAATGTAATTTAAAAATAATATCACAATGTAATTTTGGGCAGTTATGATGATATCCAACTTGCACAAAACTATAGTAAATGAAATCTCTTCGCCCTTCCGAAAAAAAATATTGTACTAAATAAATATGCAATTTATAATTATATCTGGCAGGCAGATTGTTTTGTCATACCAAGCTAATATAAGGAGGCTGAAACAATGAAACGTACGATCAAAACAAAGTTAACGGCAGCTGTCATTATCATAGTGGCAGTAGTAATGCTGGTATCCACTTCC
The DNA here is from genome assembly GCA_900320345.1 of uncultured Lachnospiraceae bacterium. Lineage (GTDB taxonomy): Bacteria > Bacillota > Clostridia > Lachnospirales > Lachnospiraceae > UBA2868. The sequence continues at coordinate 7,111 of ONRZ01000084.1, forward strand.
ATAATAGTGGGAACATCGAGTAAGAATCTTACAGAACACCTTAAAAAAGAGCTTCAGTTTTCGGCAGACAAGTATGCCAACTCCATCAATAGCTGGATAGAACTCCAGATAGGTCTCAACACTGCGGCAGCGGCATCCCTGAAAGCCCTTCCGGACAGCAGTTATGACCATGATCATATGCAGGCGATAGTCACTACCGAATCGGACGGACGTGATGAACTTCTT
>ONRZ01000093.1 GCA_900320345.1 uncultured Lachnospiraceae bacterium
GATGAGGCGCTTTCCAAGCCTGTTAAGTGCACCCTTGAGATTGAGGATAACGGAGAATGGGAGCTTGATATCGAGCTTCTGGGCGGACTTGACATGAATTGCCGGGATATAAAGGTTGATGATCCGAAAACACCGGCAGAGGAGTCAGCACATCTTATAGGGCTTGTAAACGGCGGTGCATATAATATCGATATTGAACAGAGCGATGAGGTAGACATCGAGGAATTAGGCGAGGGAGAGGCTACGGGTAGATTCGTGCATACGGGTGTTTATTGCGAAAAGGGCGGCAAGAATCTGATTGCGGGCTTTATGTCGCAGTCCATGGATCTGAACGGGATCACCGTAAAGATCGAGGGCAATTTTACGGTTGAAAAGATCACCGGTGACTATGTTCCGGAGGGTGGCGAGGAAACGTCGGGAGAGACAAACGGGGAAAAAGACCGTGAGGACAGCGACACAGAAGAGAGTGCTGCATTAGAGGAAGATACAGAAGAAAATGATGATACAGATAGTAACGAAGCCCGAAATGAAACTGAAAAAGAACGGGATACAGACAGTGCAGACAGAGACAAAGCTTTAGGAGATCCATCGCAGACTGCGGTAAGAGGCGGAGAGTGGGAACAGCTCGAATCGGGTGAATTCCTATACTATGATAAGAACAATAAACAACTGACATCACAGTGGGCGGAGGACGAAGGCGGATACTATTATCTTGGACCGGATGGCTGTCTTGTATATAATAACTATTCCCATGACGGTTATTGGGCAGATAAGAACGGCTGCTGGGATCCGTCTGTTCCCAAGGTAGATACGCAGGTGGATATCCTTAACAATACCTATGTGGGTTCTCTGTGGACACTTGATGTGTACATGAATGACTCAAGATCCGGAACAGCCAAGTGGTGGTATACGAACACCTTCGGCGGAGGCGAGCCGAAGAAGTATGACTTTAACATAAAACAGTTAGGACCCAGTTCGTATGCCGCATATTCGGATATAAATGATAATGAGATCTATCTTATTTCCGTTGTGGATGACGGATGGAGCATAATCGTATCATGCGACGGCTCAACGGATACATTGAAGATACAGTAGGGATTAAGGAAAGTTTTCCACTGTTTGTGGTTGATACAGAAAGGAATCAGGATCATGAAACGCAGGATTTTTCTCTCGGTCATAGTGTTAATGCTGCTTACATGCAGCCTGAGTGCGTGCAGGGATAAGAAAGACAAAGAAGAAAACGGTGGCGGTCAGGCGACACCGGGTACCGGCGGCAGTTCAGATACCTCTGGGGCTTTTGGATACGGTATGGCCGATCCCGGCAAGATTTATGAAGCGGGACAATGTATCCAGCTTGGAGGTTCACCACTGTTTATTGTCATAGAAAACGGGAACGACTGGCTGGATTCATCCAAAGGGCTTGGCTCTGATGAGAAATTCATCAGTGTGCCGGTCAGATACCTCGATTTTGAGGGGTCGGGAGATCCCCTTCCCGAGCCGGCGCATTTTTACATTACGCAGGCATCAGACGAAAACGGAAATGATCTGATATCGGGTGATAAACTTCAGGCGGTGACCGACATATCTGAATCGGACATAGAATCAAACGCAGATACATATTACGGATCTTCCGCGGCATTTGTTCCCAATAACGGAGAATCAATGGATATCTGGGCATTGTTCAAAGTTCCCAAGGATACGCGGGAATGCGTGGTAGAGGTATTCTTAAACGATGATTTTAAGGGTCCGCATTCGGCCGGTTACAGGATAAAGATCGAAGAAGACGAAAACTACGGTACTTTTGAAGGGAAAAATGCAGAAGAACTGTCGAAGATGCTTAGTACCAGCGAGAAGCCGACGCTTGATGATTTTGCATGGTTTACCGGTGCTATAAGGGAATATGAAGAATATTATCCGTTCCAATACAGAGATGCGGATTATAAGGCGGACAATTATCTTGGCGGATGGAAGGCATATATGCTCCATGATCCGGAAAATGAAAAGGGAGAATTTGAAGCCCATCTTGCCAATATAACGATAGATGATTTTGAAGAGGAAGAGGGTGAAGACCGGGAACAGGGCTGGTTTGATATAAGAGTCAAGTGGTACTTGGGCTTTGATGCTGAGGGAAATGTCATCGACGAAAGTGACAGGGAAGATCTTGTGATAAAAAGATCGTATTTCACATGGAACCGTATGAACAATGAGGAGGGTGACGGGTATCCGGATGTATCATTCGCTCCTTCGTATGGAGTTCATACGGCATTCGGCAGAGGTCCTATGGATATGGACAGTAAATTCCAGTATTTACTGCTTGTCGTAAGGCCTGACGGAACGGCTCTTAATGTTAATAACGAACCACTTGAGTTCATGCCTGGATCAAAGACGGTAAGGGTTCCCGAAAGCATGGCAGCCAATATAAAGTCATCGGGTGAAGGAAGAAATAATGATGGCGATGTATCGGAAGATGGGGATGAAGATAATAACAGTAAGCCGCATTTCGGACCCGCAGCAGCGGCAAGGGAGAAGGAAAAAAACGGCGGCGAAGATAATGCCGAAGATGAAGACGATGATTCGTTTGAGGGAAGGGGTCCCGCTCAGTACGGCCGCGAGAGAGATGAATGGAGCAACAGTTATCACGAACCTACCGAGGATGATTACATAAACTGGGATACGAGCGGCGACGAGAAGTATTACTCCGGTAAGAAAGGTTATGTGATAGCGGGTTCGGATACCGAGCTTTTGAGTAAGGACAGCCTTAAGAATATATCGGATGAAGACCTTAGGCTTGCGATAAACGAGATATATGCGCGGCACGGGCGAAAATTCAAGTCTGCCGATCTTCAGAAATTCTTTGACAATAAGTCATGGTATACGCCGAAATATGAGCCCGACGAGTTCGATAAGAAGCAAAACGAGATACTTAACGATATTGAAAAGAAAAACCTTAAGATACTTACTGAGATAAGGAGCGAAAGAGGGAAGAACTGATGGCCAGGTTTTGTAAGCATTGCGGTGCACAGTTGTCCGATAATGCGAAGTTCTGCAAGAACTGTGGACAGGCTGTGCCTGCACCGGCATCAAATAATACACAGACTGTATATCAGACACCTGTTCAGAATGTGCAGATGTCTGTAAACAGTGTATGTCAAAATTGCGGAAATCAGCTGCGTCAGGGAGCTAAGTTCTGCCGTGTGTGCGGCTTCCGTTTTGACACTTCTTTTGCTCAAAAAGGTGCAATGTATCCTCAGATGAATACCGGAATGTCAGGACAGGTGAAACAGAAGGATCCGTATAAAGCGCTGAGAGTAATCCTGGTGATCGCATGTATTTCGTTTATCGTTGCAGGGATATTGACGATACCGGGGCGGATAAGCTCTGTAAGATCAGGAGCTTCATTATCGGATGCCGGGTCGATCATTATTGAAAGCAGCGGAAAGCTTACTGATGCACAGAAAGCCGAATATGCACGTATAGACGCAGAAACAGATGCAAAAGAGGCAGAAGGGGAGATCATAAGTGCGAAGGACCCCTATATACATGATGGTTACTCATGGTATACGGGCGACGGTAACGGGTGGCTCGGCGAGAATGAAAAGGAGGAGACGGAGAATGAATAGAACCGGAAAGCATTCTTTTCCAACCGTACTTCTTGTGTTTACACTTGTTCTTGCGCTTTTGTTTACCGGGTTCTCGTGGCCGGGTTTTCTTCTGCCGCTCTTTAGACCCGAGGGCAGCGGGATACCTGCAGCCGATAAGACTGGTCTGTCATTTACCGAAGGAAAAAGTAAAGCGTTTTCTGTTCAGCCCACCGAGGGAGTTACGATTTCGGCGGAGGAAAATGCCCTTGATAAGAAGCGTGATTTTAAGATGGATGAGGTCAGTCCGGAAAAATATCAGGAACTGGCCGGATCATATTCGGATATATTTACGGAACCGGTTTCTCTCATGAAGGTATGGGAGCTTGATGCAGGGCTTTCCGATGACGAAATGCTGCCGGGGAATTACCGTATAGATGTCGATCTTAAGGCCCTCGGTATAGATGAAGAACTGTATGATGATATGAGGCTTTATCGTATAGATGATAAAGGTAACTGGTATGAATACAGTACCGGCGGTACCGGTAGCGTGCTGAGCGCGGAAGCCAACCAGAACAGCATCCTGGCACTTGTATTTTGCGGGATCGTCGGCTTGGGGGCCGTGTTTAAAGGTATAGATCTAGGGATAGAATACAGCACGGGTGCATACATAAGGTCATCAGGTGTCAACAAATACACCATGAACATAGACGGCAAGAACCGTTTCAGGCTGATAATAGATACTAAAGCGGTTAAAAAGCTTCTGTTTGATGAGAGTAAAAAGGGAAAGCAGGTATACGATAAAGCCGGCGATACGGCTATCCGCCGGGCATTGAAGGAAGCGATAAAGGAAAGCGACATTCCAAAGGAAGAGAAGGAATATGCCATTTATTCGATGAGCGAGCTCGAGTCGGTGAAAGATATCGGGGCTACGGTAAAGGAGATATTTGATGTTTATTTAAATGAGGATGGCAAAAGGATCGAAGCCGTTAAGAACGCTGCCATTAAAAAGCTTGAGAAATATTATAAAGAGGAGCTTGAAAAGGATCCGGCCATGAGGGCTCACATGCAGAGTGTCGATGATCTTGCCTTAGACAAACGGTATCTTGAAGATCTTAAAGACAACATGAAACAGGTTGAAAAGGTCTGTGGATATTTGGAAAAATCATATTTCTTCCTAAAGGATGTAGCCAAGGTCAAGATGCCTGATTACGTCATGGATATACATCTTACTGATGAAAAGGGAAGTGATGCCGGCCAGGTGCAGCCGCTTTTGCTTGGCAACCCGTATATGATCCTGTTTCTTACTTCGGTGTCTGACGATGATCAGAAGGAATATGACGATCTTCTCCTTACAATGACGCATGAGTTGTTCCATGCATGTCAGAGGATGTATGTAAGCTGGATGAAATGTAATCTTGGTTTTGATGAGACTCAGGCGATGATGCTTGAATGGGATGCTTTTGATTATTTTTACGATAACGGCACGATCAAAACGGAAACGGGGCATCTTGAGAATCTCAAAGCGATAGAAAATTTCGCGGTCCCCCTTGATGATTTTATAACCAAGTATCCCGAAGGAGAGATAGGAGAAAAGGAGAAGAGCAGGAAAAGCCTGGTGGCTTATCCAAGGGCTCCGTTTTTAAGATATCTGAGGGGAGACAGCATAGATGATTATCCTTCATATGACGAAGTGCTAAGTGATTATAAGAGTTTCTGGACTTCGCCGTCTATGACCGAGCTATTGAAAAAAGCATTTTTGAAAGACGAGGAATCGCTGACGGAATCGTTTTATGATTTTGCGGTCTCGTATCAGACACATTTTCTTGATGGTGCATCAAAAGATCCCGTATTTGGTCCGATGGTTGATGTGACCAAAAAACCAAATGTCGATATAAAACTGCTTAATAAGAGTTATACCATAAGGGTGCGTAGGATCAAGGCCGGAAAGAAGAGTGAAGCATACCGACAATATGCGATGGTTATAAAGAAGAATGATGATTTTGACAAGATGATGTCGGATTTTAAGATAGTTCCGATGAATCTGGAGGAAGAAAAGGATTATGTTGAATGGAAGGACGGGTTATTCATCCTTCCAAGGGATTATCCGAACAATAAGGTCTTTATTGCGGCAAACCTAATGGAGGTTGACGGTGGTACAGCTAAGAAAACTGAAGGCTGGTTTTCTGATGCATACAGCGGATATAAGGTATGCTTTCTTGAACCGCCCGAGGCGGAAACGGATTTAAGCGGAAGCAAGCTTATCATCCAGCCGATGAAGCCTGATGAGAACAAGAAGGATTTCATTGACAGCGTTGTTGTTACCGCAACCCTCGGTAATGAAAGGATATTGTTCGAACAGATTCTTTACAAGGACTGGAACAAGCCCGCAGAGCTCGAGTTAAAGGTCGGTAACAGGGAACTGTCAGAGGATGAGCTTTCGGAGGTAAAATATGATATCCGTGAGTGTGTAACAGGAACATTCGATAAATCGGGTGAGGGGACATGTCTCGGACCGGAGGCGATGATAAAAACAAAAGAGATAAACATAGC
>ONRZ01000056.1 GCA_900320345.1 uncultured Lachnospiraceae bacterium
TTTTTACATACTTTTTCATCAGATAAAGTAAACATAGTCTGCTTTTCTGGGCACCGGTTCTTTTAAGGGTTCCGCTGCATATCCGAGAGCACAGTGTCCTATGCCTTCATAATCACCCTCAATACCCAGTTTCTTAAGGATGCTCTTTCCAAAGTCAGATTCGAATTCTTCCTTTGCCCTGTGGATCCAGATACTTGCTACCCCAAGACTTTCTGCAGCATTCATGAGATTACCCATCACGAGGGCTCCGTCATATACATAAGTAGGCACCTCTTTTTTAGCAAGTACGATCAGGATAACCGGCGCACCATAAAACGGGTCAAATCCTTTATTCCAGCCGCCTATCTTACGGTTTTCTTCCGAAATCTCATCCCTAAGTTTTCTGTCAGTAACTGCTATGATAATGGGACTCTGCTTACCCATTCCGGTTGCGGCATAGGTTCCTGCCTTGATTATCGCTTTTAGATCATCTGCCTTAACCATATCTGGTTTAAAATTCCTGCAGCTTCTTCTTGTTTCCAATACTTTCAATGTTTCATTCATCTTTGTATTTACCTCCCATTACTTACTTGCCCTGTAGATCGCAAGCATTGCATCTTCGTTAAGCACCTTGGCAGAACCCATTTCTCCACCAACTCCAACAGCACATTTTTTTGCCATCAGTATAAATTCCTCTTCTGTTGGCTCTACTCCCAGCTCCCGCAGGTTCGTCGGCATCTTTATGCTCCTGTAGAAGTCTTCCATTGCCTCAATACCTGCAAGTGCGATTTCTTCGTCACTTCCCTGCTCTTCAACATCCATTACATTCAATGCAAACTTCTTAAATCTGTGAAGACAATCTTTATATACATATCTCGCCCAACTGCCCCAGATAGCAGCAAGTCCGGCACCATGAGCAACATCATATAAGCCACCAAGTTCATGTTCGAGCTTATGGGTCATCCAATCGCCACCGTCATTTCCACATCCTGTAAGACCGTTATGGGCAAGGCTTCCTGCCCACATAACTTCAGCCCTGGCATCATAATTTTTCGGATCGTCTCTGAGGATTACCGCGTTTTTCTTAACTGTACGCAGAAGCCCTTCTGCCAAAGCATCCGTGATCTCCATATTTCCGCCATTTGTGAAGTACCTTTCCATCGTGTGCATCATTATATCCGTGCATCCGCAGGCTGTCTGATAATCCGGCAAAGTCATTGTTAATTCAGGGTTCATTATCGCAAATTTAGCCCGTCCATAATCAGAGCTGTATCCACGCTTTACAAGACCTTCTTCTTTGGTAATAACGGAAGAATCACTCATCTCACTTCCGGTCGCTGCAATAGTCAAGATAACTCCCAGCGGAAGGCATCCGACTGCTTTTCGCTTATAATCATAAAAATCCCACACATCTCCTTCATTGGCCACGCCATAACCGATCGCCTTTGCCGAATCAATGGCACTTCCGCCGCCTACTGCAAGGAGGAAATCTACCTTTTCCTTTTTACATAACTCGATTCCTTCGTAAACCAGAGAAAGATGAGGATTCGGCACGGCTCCACCAAGTGTTACGTAATTTATGCCTGCCTCATCAAGCGTATCAGTCACTTTCTTAAGGAGACCTGAACGGATGACACTTCCTCCGCCGTAGTGTATCAGGATCTTTGTTCCACCAAATTCCTTTATTAGATCAGCAACCTTTGTTTCAGTATTCTTCCCAAACACAACCTTTGTGGGGGTAAAGTAATTAAAATCAAACATAATGACTTACTCCTTTCCTATGTATTCATTAATTCACGTATAACAAGTTTAGTATACTTAAGCTGTGTATGCTCAACTTCTTATTTTTTTACAGATTCATTATCTTTTTTTGCTATGAAATCCCGCAATGCTAAATCTGATAAATCACCCGGCAAAAAACAATTAGCGCGTTTAATCTTTCCGGTTATAATATATCATGGATAAGTTTTGAAGACATCACCAAGAGGCTTAACCCAGGAGACCGGTTTTAATGAATAAAAGTATAATATCAACTATCATCAATATAATCCTTGATATAATTCTCGTCTGCTATTTAAGGCTCGGAATACCCGGGGCTGCTTTTGCAACTTTGATATCCCAACTAGTATCCGGTCCGCTCTGCGGTATTTTTGCATACCGGACAAACCCTTATTTCAAACTCAAAAAGGGCGATTTTTCATTCTCCTTTGAAATGTCATATAAGATCCTTAGACTTGGTGTTCCGTTGTCCCTGCAGTTTGGCCTTATAGCGATCTCCACCATGGCAGTACAGCGTATCGTCAACTCTTTCGGTACTATCGTTGTCGCTTCATTCACAGCCACAAATAGGATCGAGCAGCTCATACACCAACCTTATACAACACTTGGTGCATCTTTGGCTACTTTTTGCGGGCAGAATTACGGAGCAAAGAGAAACGACCGTGTATATTCAGGTTATAAAACCGCTATAGTCATAATGGCATTGTTTACTCTCCTACTCATAGCAGTTATGCAGCTGTTCAGCATAGCAATAGCAGGTATGTTTGTCTCGGATCAGAGCGTGATCACTCTTAGTGCTTTGGGGCTGCGTATAACCAGCCTCTTCTATCCTGCGCTTGGAATGATATATGTGATCCGTGGCGTTCTTTCCGGTGTCGGTGATGCATTTTTTGCATTGTTGAACGGCATTATCGAAATAATAGGCAGATTCACTATACCATTATTGTTTGCAGCATATCTCGGATTTGGAGAAAAAGGTATATGGATATCAGCAAGGGTGGTATGGGCATTAAGCGCATTCACGGCCTGGCTCAGATATATCGATTATTCACGCAGAAAGGTAAGCTTATGATTCGATGTTTGTTGGGTTTGCAGGAGCGTTCCCCCTACGCACCATTTTTGAAACAGTGTAAAATACAGTATTTCAGCTTCATACAGAATTAGTACAATGATTAAGCGGATAGAGAACACACGTGTTGATACTTAGCCACGAATATTGTATAATTTCTCTTGGTGGCTGAAAATAACATGGCAAGCAGGAGGCTGACATGATAGGCAGGAAGCAGGAAATTACTGAATTAAATAGGATATACAATCGGAACAAGGCGGAACTTGTTGCTGTGTATGGTCGGAGAAGAGTAGGGAAAACATATCTTGTGGATCAGGTATTTAAAGGAAACTTGTTGCTGTGTATGGTCGGAGAAGAGTAGGGAAAACATATCTTGTGGATCAGGTATTTAAAGGAAAGATATCCTTCAGACATGCAGGCTTGTCGCCAATTGAGATGAAAGAATTGTCTGGTAGAAGCCCTATGCAAAAGCAGTTGAAGCACTTTTATACATCTCTTATCGGACAGGGTATGAAAAAGAGTGAATGTCCGAACGATTGGTTTGAGGCTTTTTTGATGCTGGAACAATTGCTGGAAAAGAAGGATAAAGGCCAGAGGATGGTTGTCTTTTTTGATGAACTTCCTTGGCTTGATACTCAAAAGTCCGGCTTTTTAACCGCATTTGAGGGATTTTGGAATACATGGGCGTGTCATAGAGATAATCTGATGGTTGTTGTATGTGGCAGTGCAACAACGTGGATAGTGGATAAGCTTATAAATAATCATGGTGGATTATATGATCGGGTTACATACGAGATCAAATTGTCTCCCTTTACCCTGGCGGAGTGCGCGGAATTCCTAAAGCAGGAAAAAGTAAAAATGTCGAGATATGATATAACATCTGCGTACATGATAGTAGGTGGAATCCCATATTACCTTGGTTATCTCGAACCCGGGAAAAGTCTTGCTCAGAGCGTTGACCGTATGTTTTTTGATAAAGACGCAAAGCTGAAGTTCGAATATGACAGACTATTTACATCAATCTTTGACAATGCCGATATGATGAGAAATATTGTTGAGGTTCTAAGTAAGAAAAACTGTGGCTATACGAGGTCTGAAATAGCTGAGGCTTCAGGGTATGCTACCGGCGGAACGCTTACAGATGCGCTAAAAGGGTTGATTGCCAGTGACTTTATAGAAGAGTATGTTCCTTTTGGGAGGAGCAAAAGGGAGAAGCACTATAAGCTTATTGATCCGTTTTGCATCTTTTATAACAGATTTGTAAAAAAGCACAACAGATTGAACGAGTCATTTTGGATGATGAACAACACATCTCAAAGCGTTGTGGCGTGGAGGGGCTTAGCTTTTGAAAATGTATGCTTTGATCATATTCATCAGATCAAGACAGCACTTGGAGTTAGCGGGATAAGTTCTGAACAGTCGGCATGGTCAAAAAGAGCCGATGATGAAGAAGGAACGCAAATTGACATGATTATCAAAAGAAAAGACGGTATCGTCAATATGTGTGAAATGAAATTTTATGGTGCTGAATTCAAAGTAGATAAGAAATATCATGCTGTATTAATTAATCGTCAGGAATTGTTGGAAAGAGAAATACCATCCAGGTATGTAATCCATAATGTTCTGATTACGACAAAGGGATTAAAGTATAATGAATATAGTGGTTTTTTTGACAATGTAATAACACTTGACGAATTATTTGCTTGATGTTATTTCAAGCCATAAAGCAGATGAATGTGTTAGTCGTGGCTAAGTATCACATGTATTGATTTGGCGATTTTTCAAACAAATAACTCGCAAGATAATCTTGCCAGCACATGGCTATGAGGGCTCCCAGGAGCGTACCCCCTACGCACCATTTCTATGTACATATCCTTAATTTCTTACTTGGAAATAAAGAACCGCTTGGGATCAACTGCTTGATCCCTAATCCTATTCACGGTTTTCAATGAAGATCATCGGATGTGCCGTACAGAAGGGCGTTTCCAACATATACATACCCAAAGTATCATCATTATCGTCTACAAGATGACCGATCTGGGATCGATACCGGGGAAAAGTTCATTTACCTTTTGGATGACTATCTGAGGTTTTTCCTTTGCTTCAAGTGTGTAGAAACAATGCGATACGGGGATTCCGTAAAGACGTTCAACCATATCGGATTTCCAATCTTCATGTCCGTGAGGTTCCCTTGAAATACAAAAGATCCTGTCCATGTCATGACCGCTTATGTAGTCGTACAATGGCTTTAGTTGCTTGCAATCAGCGTAGATATTAACATCTCGGAACTGCGGAGTATAGTCAAGCTCATGGTGGGCGTGGTATTCACCATAACAATAGCTTGTCAGTGTCCCATCGATATCAAAGAACACGACTGTATCCGGTTTGTGCAGTATTTCCCATATCTTATTCATTAGGCTGTTACCTCAGACTATATGTGATAGATTTCTTTATATACCATTTTGCCCTGGACGTTGTCGGATCTCATGAGAGAAACCTTCTTTACCATCATATCGGCAGTTGGTATAGTGATCTTCCTGAGATTACCAGTTGATTTTCTAACGAGAGTTATATGCGGGGTAAACTTTTTGCGGTCATAATCAATCCCGGCTGCATCAAAAGCCTTCCTTATGTCATTTACAAGGTTATTTACTCCCTGTCCGCCGCGGGTGCCGATATGCAGAAGATCTCCGAAGTTCCCAAGTTCTGTAAATCCCAGCTTGAAGGGTTTGTATTTTACAGTAGAAAGCGCTTCTTCTACTGCTTTGCTGTCGGAAACTTCTCCTATGAAGCACAAAGTCATATGCAGGTTCTGTACAGGTGTATAGTTTCCTTTGACACCGTTCTGCTTAAGTGAGTGTAAAATCTGAACTGCCCTCCATATATTTGCATTACTGTAGTTTATTATTTCTCTATGATGACATTTACTCTAATACTGCTGACGAAAGAACTACTCCCTTCGTTGTATTTCCTCGTTTTCATAGCAACTCACATCAAAAGAAAGCTTGCTATAACCTTTTGTCAGATAATACTTAGAGTAAATATTGTCATACGTCCATTTATAAATGACAGGTACATTTTTGTATGTGTTCCCAAGTGAATCTTCACATGCTTTGCTCACGAATCCCCCCTCTGCTGCTACAATTTTCATATCGGATAGTTTCGTGGGTCCTGATTTAACAGCAGTATCAGGATTATCTGAAGCTTGTACTTCTGCCCCTTCTTTATAGAGCACTCCAGAAGAGAGCACCTCAAGCAAATCAATACTTAACGGAACCAATCGTCAGCCCCTTAATAAAATACTTCTGAAAAAAGGGATATGCAATCATAACAGGCAAAATGACAACCACAACGGTCGCCATTGTCGCAGAGTACTGCGGAACCCTTCCCTGCATTGCTGCAAGCGCAGCAGAAGGGATATTTCTGTTCGATAAAAGTGTTTCTATACTCCTTTGTATATTGATAAGAAGAAGCTGCAAAGGCTTCTTGTTATCACTATCCATAAACAGAAGAGCGTTCTGCCAGTCATTCCAGTACATGGTCGCCATCATAAATCCGACGGATGCCAACGCAGGCTTCATAAGCGGAAATACAATTCTGAAAAAAGTGGTATACTCTCCGGCACCGTCAATTCTGGCAGAGTCCATTAACTCCCCCGGCACGCTGCTTGTGATATAGGTCCTTAGGATAATGACATAAATGGTCTGCACACTTTGCGGCAATATCAATAACAGAATATTATCCTTCATATGGTAAAGGGATGTAAATATGATATACATTGACAATTGACCACCGCTAAAGAGCATAGGAATCACGAGAAATACCGTCAGGAACTTCCTTAACGGAAAATCCTTCCTGCTCAGGACATATCCATACATGCTCATAACAAGTATTCCGAATACGGTTCCTGTTACCGTGACAAATATAGTCACTCCATATGATACGAAAAGCTTCTTCCCATATTTTAAAACTGCACGAAACCCATCCAGCGACAGTGCGGAAGGCAGCAGCCTGTATCCCTCACTCGCAAGGACACTCTCATCGGTAAATGCAGTTGTAAAGACAAACAGGACAGGGATTGCTGTGGTGATTGCAAGCATCAGCAATATCAAAAAAAGAACTATCTCCCCGATTGTTATCTTTCTTTTCTTTCGCATCGATTCTGTCACCGCCTAAAACAATGAATCATCAGGATTGATCCGGCGAACCGCCATGTTGGCAAGAAGGATCAGCATAGTTCCGACAACCGATTGGAAAAATGATGCTGCCGCCGTAAATCCGAAATCAGCGTTATGGAAAACGGCATTTAATATATACGAATCCAGAACCTGTGTGGTGTCATATAGCGATCCGCTGTTCCTTGTTACCTGATAAAACAGCCCTGTATCCGAGTGCAGGACTCCTCCGACAGATAAGAGGAGCATTATGGTGACCATAGGCTTCAGTAATGGAAGGGTGATGTGCCATATCTGCTGCCACTTTCCCGCCCCATCCATCTGGGCCGCTTCATACAGTCCGGGATCGATCCCCGCAAGGACTGACATGAAAAGCACCGCCCCATAACCGGTACCGCTCCACAGTTTTACGATAGTCAGGATCACCGGCCAGTACTTTGCCTCAAGGTACCACCTGACAGATACGCCAAACAGATGATTGATCATCCCCATGTCCGTACTTAAGAACGCATAAACAATGAACTGGACAGCTGTAAATGATATAAATACCGGGATCACAAATATGCTCTGCATCACTTTCCCGATCCTTTTAAAGACCAGCTGATCCATCGCAATCGCCAGACTGATCTCAAGGATCATTCCCGTGACGGTAAATATCACGTAATACATAAGCGTATTACGTGTAATGGTAAAGAATGTGGATCTGGATGCAATCAGAAACCTGAAATTTTCAATTCCGCTCCACGGACTGCTCCATATCCCCAGCCTGTAATCAAAATTTTTAAAGGCCAGTACCAAACCTCCCATCACCATATAATCAAAAAAGAAAAGGATAAGAACTCCGGGAAGTGCCATTAAGATGAGTGCCCGGAATCTCCGGGGTATCTTCATAAAGCTCAACCTGTAACCCCCTTATAACTATTTTATCACGATAGTCAGAACATTCAGTCCGAAGGTATTCTGATACGAGAATTCATCTGCTATTTTTGATATCATGCGTATCCCGATGTTTTTGGAAGGATCATCGGGATTAAATATCTGATTCATTTCCACAGGATTAAACGCTCTGCAATCGTCCTTGATTCTGAGTAATACGCCGTTCTTCGTTGAGACGACCCTTACATCCATATCATGCTTTTTACGATCGGCACCGAACCCGTAGCTAACAATATTGCCGGCCATCTCCTCCAGGGCGAGCGCAGAGAAAAAGGCTGTCCTGTGGGAATATCCACGCTCTTCCACAAAGCTCTGTATTCTCGAAGAAGACCCTATGACATCTTCCATGCCGGTTATATCAATACACAACCGGTCATCCTCCCTTACCCCAAAGTCGTCTCTAAGTAACAGCCACTCATCGGTATTCCTTGGAATACGTTTCCAATAAATGATGGCATAGATAGGATAAACCAGTGCGGTAATCACACCCCCGATTGGGTCCGCCCACCATACACCGAGGATGCCGATCACCGGAGCCAGGACAACCGCCGGGATAATCGTCGCAAAGTAACCATCCACCACAGATGAGACATGAGCCGCAATGTTGTTTTTGGTTGCCTGCAGATAATTGGACTGTATCTGAATCACAAGTATCAAGGGAAGGGCCAGCGCATAGATCACATACAGCTGCCTGGTAAGAACGTATGCGTCAGAGGTTTTGTCCGGGAAGAAGATAAGTGCCATGGTTTGGGAAAACAGCATCATGAGGATCATGATTGCGAACGTGAGGGCCATGATTTTCGTAAGTACCAGCTTCATCAGATATTTGATGGAATCCCTGTCCTCCTCACCGATATAGACACTGGAGAGTGTTTTAACAACCGCACCGCACCCCACTTGTGCTGCGATGAAAAATCCCCCAAGCATTTCCAGGGAAGCCCTTGCGGAAAGAGCCTGCGCTCCCCCGTATTTCAGTATGATCCTGTTCATCGTGAGGCTGTTTACGGCCAAATACAACTGCTCCAAAGCGGAGGGGCTTCCTATCTTGATCAGGTCAATGGTCTTTTCCCAGGGAATACTTCCGAGACTGAATTTTAACTGTGCTTTATCTGAAAAATAGTAGGATACCAGTATCAGGAAGAATATCCAATTACAGGCACTGGTCGCATATGCAAGTCCAATGATCCCCAGATCAAGTACTTTAACAAAGAAAAGATTGAGGGCTATGTTGCAGAAGATCGTGACAACAACACTGACATAACTTCTCCTGCTCTGATTTTCAACCTGAAGGAAATACGAGAGTTGCTCTGATAAAAACATGGGTATGAATCCGAGACAGTAGCCCCTTGCATACTGTGCAACACTTTCTTTTAAGGAATCATCAGCACCGCAGAATGTGGCAATCGGCCCGGGAAAGCAGACGCATATCAGCGTGGTTATCACACCCAACATAAGGGAAAGAACGATGCATAGGGAAAAGATGCCGCCGGCCTTTTGAATGTCCCCGCATCCGATATGATTTCCGCTGATGACTGATCCGCCGCTAAGGATTATCGAACTGATCGCCCCTATGATCGTTATCACCGCATAAAACAGGCCGATAGCACCGACCGTTCTCTCATCAATGTAATGCCCGGCTATGGTTCCGTCTATGATGGAATTGATGGAGCCCATACCGAAGAGCACGATCTGTACCGGCAACAGTTTAAAAAATAGCCTTTTGAGTACTTTGTTATTTTGAAGTTTTCCATGCATCATATTGTTTTACTACTTCGGCAAAAACCTTTTGATATCCGGCAGCATCAAGCTCTGAACGGAATTTTTCCAGTCTGGCATCCACTTCAGCGGCGGGACATCCCCCCTGCTCAAGTACATAACCATATTGATCAAAGAGGCCGCAACACGCTGTCCACTCGGCTTCTATGGGAGTAAAGTCAAACCGGAACCCATTCGCAAGAGCTTCCACGGAGTTTTCATTGAATTTCTCATACAATTCCACTTTGTTTTCAGGCTCACCCGCCTCGAGAGGGATCGATACGATCGATCCTGATTCCCATGAACTATGATCATAGAGTCCGCCTTTTTTGACAACAAAACCATCCTCAATATCATAATCGGTTCCCTCGATACCGAAGGTGAATAATCCGGCCAGTACCGGATCCGTATACATCAACCCCATGAAATCCACACAGGCCTTTGCCTGTTCCTTTGTACTTGCAGAGGAGACTGCAAAGCACGAGCCCAAGGTACTCGAGGAATTGAGATAATTCTTGGTCATATGGATGACATCACAGTCCTGCCCGTAGGTTACAGAGGCATCTTCATTGACCGGCACGTCCCACCATGCTGCGAAGCCCCAGTCAGTGGTATTGATCGCATTTTCCGGTACCGTCATCGTGGCTTCTTCTTCGCTGATGTAGCCCTTTTCTCCCCACCCGCTCATAAGGTCCAGAAATTCTCTGTATTCGGGAAGGGTGAGACAATCCACCACTTCATTGGTATCACGGTCAACAGCGATCATCGTACCTCCCAGGATGAATTCATAATCATCAAGGTAGAATTTACTAAAGAAAGGCATCAACTGTAAAAGCAGCGGATACTTCACGCCATCCTGTTTCAACTGCTCAAGCATGGGCTCGAGGTCCTCCAATTTCTTCACGGACGACAGATCCCATCCGTATTTCAACGCTTTTTCCGTGGGATAAACCAGATCATATCCTTCTGATGACTCCTTATAACAGGGAATAAAATAATCCTTTCCATTATATCGGGAAGACTCCCATACTGCTTCGGGTATGGAATTATATAAATCTGTTCCTGGAAGTAATTCACTTAAGTCGTATGCGGCCTTCCCGGATACAAGGTTATCGGTGGACATGCTCCCCATCCAGCTAGCAGTCCAGAAAAGATTCGCTTCGCCGTTTGCTATGGCAAGATTGCATTTGTCTTCATATTCGCCCTGGCCCAAATCCGTGAGTTTTATTTTGACGTTGATCTTGTCTGCGATATAGTCATTGATCGCATCTTCGATTGCAGAAACTTCTGCGCTATCTGCCGATGCGATGTTAAACGTGCAGTGATATATATTGATCTCAACCTTATCCGAAGAATCTGCGGAAGTGTCCGATGTGCCTGAAGATGCATTTTGGCATCCCGACAACACAGTGATCATCATGAACACTGTAAGAAAAAGCGAAATCAGCCTATTTTTCATACGAAAGCCTCCTATTGAACCTCATCAAGTCTAATCCTCTAAAACAATATTCTCAAACGGCTAGATTGTCAATATTTACGCTCACCTTAAGACCAGAGTATGCCTCTTTCGTCCCAGCACAGAACGACCTCATATCCGAGTTTTTTAAGCCATTCGGTCTCATAAGTATGATGGATATAACTATAGTCATACTTCGCATCCCGGAGGATCTTCGTCGCATTACGGAGCATGACCAATCCTATCCCGCGATTGCGGTATTCCGGTAACGTTCCGGCACATCCCGGGCTTCCGATATTTACCCTCTCTCCGACTAATATATGCTCTCCCAAATCCTCGACCATGCAAAAGCTGACAATCTTTCCATCCACGAAACCGCAATATACATTTGTACGCCCGTCAAAAAGCGGGACCCAAATCGGCATCACCTTCTTCACTACAGCTAACAGTTCATCATGATCTTTGTTCAAATATCCGAATGTTACATTTTCAGAAAATTTCTTCTCATAGCAGTTTTCATCAAATTCCCGCAGATTGAGGAACATCTCGGAGGAAGGTTTGTCCTTCTGCATTCTTTTATCATGATCCGGGTCGAAAAAGCCCGGATTGATCTCATTAAAAAACGCTGCCCATTGTTTTTCTGTAACTTTCATATGCTTCAATTATTCACTTCCTTTTGCGAATCTATAACCACCTGCCGGAACACTCATCCGGATACTTTTCCTCCGGGTATTTCTCAAACACTTCCCGTCTTACATCGATCTTTTCTTCGCTTATCCTCTTATCTGATCTGAGTGTACATGCGCAGAGCAAACCAAGTATTCCGATGCACATTCCCGGGATTGTAAGTTTTCTCTTCACCAATATTCATTATTTTTCATTTTATCAAGTGTTCCAAGTATAGCTCCGTAGGTGCCGCCCTTGTCATCACCGGCTCCGCTTCTGGCGAAGGCCATAAGAGTAACAAACAGCAGATCAAGATATACCTCTGTCGTCCAAATACGATAAAATCCCCGAATAGGTATCTTGCCTTCCACTTTATGTGCTTCTGTATCTTCCTCATGGGGAAACTGACTTGTCTGCACAGCGCGTGCAATTTCTTCTCCGTCCCGCAAAATGCGATATTCCATTCCTACAAGTGCACCCTCACCCGCCGTGACAGATGACTCGACACTTATGCCGTTTTGCTTCAAATGCTTCCATATATCCACGCCGTCAAATTCAAATGTATCGTGAACATCGGCAAGAAGAGTACCCCAGGTGCTCTCAAGCACCTGTCCTACGAGATGCGGAACAGTCTTTCCATGTTCATGGTCTATGAAATCAAATTTATAGTCAACAGCCACACCGAATTTTGTCATTTTTGCCTCATAAAGCACTCTTCTGTTTTCATCTTCAATTCGGTGACCCGCCTTGGGGGTGCCAAGATCGGTAAGGAAATATAGTTCTCTTTCCCCTCCCGCAACATGCGGAGCATAACCTGTATATCCACTTGATTCCTGACGTTCCTTGTTCTCCTGCCTTTCTCCTCTTCCCTTGAAAATAGAGATTAAAACAAATGCCAGAATAAGCGGGCAAACGATCAGCAGATAAATGCCCATCCCGTTTTTGCCATAGGCAAGCTCCGGGTTTGACGGATCGTATAAAACAGTGATCGTATTACCTACACTATCGGCTTTAACGGAATTATCAAGCTTAACGTTATAAGTTTCGCCGTCAACCTCATACTCCACAGTGGGCCGATAGGTTGTATCATCGCCGCTTCCTTCCTCTGTAAGGTCTGTAATCACGGCTGTTGTTTCCGCAAAACCCCGGGTCTGAAAAAAGGTGACGTTCACACCAACGCACAGACCTATAATTGCCAGTATCCCGGCAATTTTTTTAACCATAGACTGATGAAAAATCATATACTAAATTCCTCCGTTTTACCTCTTCTTAGTAAACTCCTTCACGACAGATTCAATTCCGTCCTTTCTGGTGTATGAAGTTCCTCCCATGTAGCCCTGGTTGGCGTATATGAACTTAAGCTGATCGTTTGTACAAGTGTCGGTATAGTCTTGTTTCTCGCAATCGTATCGATATTCATTAAAAATATCAATATCAGCCTGGTAGATATTTCCTACACAACCGGCGATTCCCTCAATGAACCAGTTAGGAAAACACGTCTCATTTATCAGCTTTTCATAGTCTTCATTGGAAAGATGATTTCCCACAACCGCGTTATAGGTAGCAGAATCAGATAATCCAGTCATTCCGGTTCGGTTGTAGTCATCCATGAAAGCATGGAAAAGTTCGTGACAAAAAACGGTGTCCACCGTTGACAGCGCATCATCAAGCTCAAGGGAAGGATTGCCATTGTCATCAAATTCACAGAGTGTCTGGGCATCAATGCAGATCATATACTCATGCTCTTCTATTCCGTCTTTGTCTCCGTTTTCATAATAGATGTAGTCATTTTCGACATTCCTTTCCGATAGGAATAATACAGGTTTATTTTATTGTGAAATGATACTCTTTGGGCACGTTGTTCAGGTAATAGGCTTCCGGTACGGATCTGTCTGTATTAAGATCCAAAGTGACTGTATAATCGCCGGGATCCCATGACACTGTTTTATCCCCGTCCTGATTGAGAGTGATCAGATAGGCGGTCACGCTACGTTCAAAAACGGGGTCGTCTGTAACAAGCCGGTCCTTTGCAACGACCGAGCCGTCACCGTCACGTACAACGCTCCAATCCACAACAAGATCCTTGCCATTCAGGTAATCTTCATCCAACATCACATTCCCCCTGTTGGCTATCAGGAAATTCAGATTGACCGGATCGCCGGATGAAAATTCATTGACGGTTACTTCTTTCAGTTCGTCCCTGGGAATCAAATCCATCGCTTCCGACTCACTCGTAGTGAAAAGAGTTTCCAACGACAGATCCACGCTGTCATATGCGGATTTTGTTCCTTCCGTTTCCGTATTTGCCGCAATTATGTCCTCGCTATAATGCGGAATCTCGGTGACCCCGTAAATGGCTGATCCCAGAATAGTTTCTGATGATGCATAGCCCTTCATCAGCCAATAAGGAACATCATTAGGATCCTTCGTGTACTGCAGATTATAAACCGTAACCGAATTCGGCCGAGCTTCCTTTGCCGCATCTTTCTCTTCCAGCGTAGGGTTCTCACCAATGCCGTCAGTCTCTGAGGGTTGGGCATCATTATCCGGATCTACGATCAGGATCGCTTTCATACTTTCCTTCGTATTGGCAGCATTTGGATCCGTAA
This sequence comes from uncultured Lachnospiraceae bacterium, assembly GCA_900320345.1. Taxonomy (GTDB): domain Bacteria; phylum Bacillota; class Clostridia; order Lachnospirales; family Lachnospiraceae; genus UBA2868. Next base: position 14,425 of record ONRZ01000056.1, read on the forward strand.
TAACCCCTATTGCGGAAACAGCATGCACGGCGCTACTCAGTTCCTCATCCGACACGATATCAGATAAATCAAGTGTAAAATCCGAAGCATCGCTACCCTGATCGCCACAGTGCTTCAAGGCTTCGATATTATCCGGTTCCTCGATCAGGTCATATTGCGTAATCATATTCGAGCTGAAGAAAGATTTCATCAGTCCGTCCTCCGGGCTTGGGTCATTCAGAAAACCAGCCATGTGATTGCTACCAGCCGGGTCCACATATAACTCACCCATAAAGAGAAAATCAACTGCAGCGGACGATTCGGATCCATCGTTTGTAATTTTCCGGTTGTAGTATCTGAAAACATCATCCTCTGAGGAAAACGCATTCCCGGTAATGGGATTTTGCAGTTTTTCAGCCCATCCGGTTACCCAGAGAGCATCGGCAGCGGCACCCGCCCAGCATTGCTCGGAATCATTATCCACCTCCGGATCCATTTCAGCATAAGAGACAACATTATCCGAATTGGCATAATCATCATACTTTTCCGCATCGGCAAAAGCATCATCATAGATCGTAAGTCCATCTTCACTATCCGCATCGTAATACAACGACAGGGCATGAAGCATGGCATCCTTGTTCTCCTCCTTGAGCCCGTTCATGAAAAGATTATACTGATTTCCCTTTTGATCCGTAAAAGTCTCATTTACCGAAATATATCCCGCACCTCTTGTTGCCTTGCTGTTAAGATGCACGGTATGTGCTTCCGTATCCGCAGTGCACGGTATGTGCTTCCGTATCCGCAGTTATCGCGGTATCCGATGCCTCATTTTCAGATCTGTCTTCTGTTTCGTCTTCCGATCCGCTCTCCGGTACCTCACTTATCTCCCCGGTCTTGTTTGAATTAACATTCACACTTCCTCCGCATCCCGTCACCGAAAGAGTTGCCAGCATCATAACACCTATCAAAGACAATACGTATCTTTTCTTCTTTTTAATACTCATGGAACATTCCTCCAATTTTTATAGAAATCTTTACACCGCTCTTATTATAACGGTAAATGCTTACTTTCAATATTTACGCGCACCAAAATAAATTCCGTTCCGATAAGTGCATCCTCAAGTGTAAAACGAACGGTTCCGTCATCATCCACAACTGCTGCCATCTCCTGATATGACAAGCCTTTGTCCCGGTACATAACATAGATGTTGTCTCCCTTTTGGGCTCCGGTATTGTCAAAAAACTACCCTCGTATTAGTGATTTTACTTCATAA
>ONRZ01000078.1 GCA_900320345.1 uncultured Lachnospiraceae bacterium
GGAACTGCGCATAACAGAGTAAGAGCAGCCGTTACAACAAACAGCTTTGTGATTTTTCTCATTATTCTTTCCTCCTGGATTCACTAAACCATCTATTTGTTTCCATTTGATTTTAAACCAAAAAAAACATAATAACAAGGGAAAAGTGTTTATAATTTAGACGGATATCGATTGTATATTTGTGTATTATTGAGGATGAGCCACGTTTTGCTTGCACAAAAGAGACGGATTTAATAAAATTATATATACATAGTTACAAAACTTTGGGTGGGAGGAAAATATGGATTGCGCATCCGTTATGGTGATCCTGAATTACAATGACAGAAAGACGACCGAGAAACTGACACGGACGGTCATGGATTACGAATGCCTTGACAGGGTGGTCGTAGTGGATAACTGTTCGCCGGACGGTTCTTACGAGGATCTTCTTAACGATTTTAAGAAATCCGAAGTCGATGTTATCAGGACTCCGATAAACGGAGGCTACGCGAGCGGTAACAATTTCGGGATAAGGTATGCGATCGACCACTATCACCCGAAATACATCTTTGTTGCAAATCCAGACATAGCTGTTAAGGAGAGCGTGCTTAAGGAACTGATCGGCGCGATGAACGACGATCAGTCCTTCGGTGTTATGGCTCCGCTGGTAGAACGGGGATACAATGTATGGAGACTGCCCGGATTTATCGGTATGATAGAGAGCCTCTTCCTTATATGGTTCAATCTCGATAAGAGACATATCAGGAAAAAGCTTGAGGCTTCCGGGGAAAAGGTTGCAGAAGCCGGAGTGGTTGAGGGCTCTTTTTTTTGCATAAGGGCAGAGGACTATCTTGCGATAGACGGTCTGGATGAAAGAACCTTCCTGTATGCCGAGGAGATAATACTTGCAAGAGTATGCTGCCTCCAAGCGCAGGGCGTTTCCGAATTTTTACAGGAGTTTCTACGTATATAATAAGTATTATTTGAACACAGATCCCATACAGAACGGGATATTCTATATATTCTATCTGCTTGCGTATTTTGAGCGGTTTATTTATGATATTGTGAACAAAATGTTCAGATCGGGAAAATAGTGTCAGATGTTTAAACGTAAGATTGAGGAGATCGCATCAGCCGTGTCAGATGTTTAAACGTAAGATTGAGGAGATCGCATCAGCCATATACAGGAGAATATTTTACCCGTTCGTACGGATGGCTGTTGAGATACGTACCAAAAGCATAATGAAGCAGGGATCTTATCTTAATAAAGGATCCGTACTTGAGGGCAGGAATTATATAGGAAGGGATGTCCGCCTTTCGAATGTGCGCGTCGGATTCGGCTCGTATGTAAACAACGGATGCGATGTTTCAAATACGAGAATAGGGAGATATACATCGATAGGTGCGGGGGTATCCACCGAACTCGGATCCCACCCGGCAGACGGAAGACATGTCGCACTGCACCCCGCTTTTTATTCCAGGGGAGCAGCACCCGGATACAGTTACGCCGTATCCGACACTTATGATGAAATGAAGTATATTGATAAAAAGGATCATATACAGGTGGTCATAGGCAATGATGTGTGGATCGGAAACAACGTATGTATAATCGAGGGTGTCACCATAGGCGACGGAGCCGTTATCGCAGCGGGAGCTGTCGTTACAAAGGATGTTGAGGCCTACGGGATCTACGCCGGAGTCCCCGCAAAGAAGATACGGAGCAGATTCACGGATGAACAGACAGAGGGGCTTAAGAGAGCAAGATGGTGGGATATGAATGAGGATGACCTTAAACGGATGACGAAGGAAGGTCTGTTTGATGATGTTGAGGCATTTTTAAAGAGTTTCGGATCATAAAAAGATAAGGGGAGTAAGTGATGGATCAGATAGCAATAGTGGTAATAGCATATAACAGGCCGCAGTCGCTTCTCAGGCTGTTGGATTCCCTGACAAATGCGTATTATCCGGACGGACTTGACATACCGCTCATTATCAGTGTCGATAAGAGCGACAGTACCGACACGGAGAGTGTGGCAAATGATTATGTCTGGGAGCATGGGGAAAAAACGGTAAGGCTGCACGAAACAAATCTCGGTCTTCGAAAGCATGTGCTTTCATGCGGAGATATCTCGAATGAATATGACGGAGTGATCATGCTGGAGGATGACCTGTATGTGTCGCCTTCATTTTATATGTATGCACTTGCCGCAATGAACCGAGTGAGGCTTGATAAGAAGGTCGGAGGGATATCCCTGTACAACCACAGGTTAAATGTTCATGCGCGCGAGCCCTTTGAGGCGGTCGATGACGGATACGATAATTACTACCTGCAGATCGCATCCTCCTGGGGACAGGCATTCAGTGCGGAACAGTGGAATGCGTTCAGGGAATGGTATGAGGAAAACAAAGAGAAGGATATCACGGCGGATAATGTTCCCGTGAACGTGTCTTCATGGTCTGAAAAATCCTGGCTTAAATTTTTCATAAAATATCTCATAGATACGGACAGATATTTCATCTATCCGAGGATATCGTTTACGACAAATTTCGGCGACGAAGGTACACATGCCGATAAGGGTGTGAACGATCTGCAGGTGCCCATAGCCGGCATGCGCAGGTACGGACAGATAGATTTCCACTTTTCCGACACGGAGGAGAGCGGAGCAAGGTACGATGCATATTTTGAAAATATGTGCCTTGGGAGCAGGCTTCCGGAGGCTTCAAGGGATGAGACCAGTGTGGATCTGTACGGTCTTAAACAGAGCGGCAGTTATAAGAGGTATGTCTTAAGCTGTAAGAGCCTGCCGTACCGGGTGATCCAGACTTACGGGCGCAGGCTGAGACCCATAGATGCAAACGTTCTGTATAAGATAGAAGGCCATGACTTCTTCCTGTATGATACACAGAAGCCGGGTAAGGCCCCTGAGACAAATACCGTAGACAAATACTTGTATAATTACAGGGCGCTTAAGGCCAGGGAAATGCTGGCGCTCATAAACTACAGGATCCTTGCAAAACTTCACCTCGTAAAGGCTAAGGACAGGCCGGTCCAGACGATAAGGATACCGGCGGAAGGCGTAAGGACCGTAGGTGAGAATTCGATAGACGACATGACGGCAATGCAGAGTGAGACGTCCGGTGTAGTTGCAGCTGATATAGAGGCTATGGAAAATACGGATATGATCGGTGAAGTTCCCGTAACCAAAGATCAGACGGATACGGAAGGGATAATAGCGGATCGGTCAGGTGAGGCAGGTCCGGATATGGGATCCGGGATGATATCGGAGACAGGTAACGGTGAACAGGATGATCTGCCATCGGATGATGCTGTATAACCGGGAAAGATATATGTGATATGTGCGGTATATTCGGAGTAGTTAATAAGAAAATCGATAAGGAACTTGCGGATAAATGTGTTGACAGAATGGAACACCGCGGACCCGACGGACGTGGAGTATGGCAGGAAAACGGCACTACGCTCGGACACAGGAGACTTGCGATACTCGATCTTACCGAAGGCGGGGCGCAGCCTATGAGCTATCCTTATTCTTCCGGAAGGTATGTGCTTTCTTTTAACGGCGAGATCTATAATTTCGTTGAACTAAGGGAAGAACTTAAGGCAAAGGGCTATGAATTTAAGAGTGATTCGGACTCGGAGGTGATCCTTGCTTCCTATATGGAATGGAAGGAAAAATGCCTTGATAAGTTCAACGGGATGTGGGCTTTTCTTATATGGGACCGTGAGGAAGAGAAGCTGTTCGTTTCAAGGGACAGATTCGGCGTTAAGCCGCTGTACTATGTGATGCTTGATAACGGAGGGATCGCGTTCGGTTCGGAGATGAAGGTGATCACTCCCCTTATGGATGAGGTTAAGCCAAACCGTGCTCTCGTTACGGATCCCGGCAGAACGGTGTTTTATGAAAGTACCGAAGAGTGCGTTATAGAAGGTATAAAACGTTTTCCGGCGGGGTCTTACGCATATGCCGGCAAAAACGGGATAAAGATCGACAGGTGGTGGGATACGCTTGATAATCCCGTTTCGCTTCCCTCTTCTTATGAAGAGCAGGTTGAGATGTTCAGGAGCCTTTTAAGTTGAGGATGAGGAGCGATGTCACCATAGGCACGGCACTTTCGGGAGGCCTGGATTCTTCGGCGACGATATGTGCGATGGCACATCTTGCGGGAGAGGATAATGATACAAGGATGAACCGTGACTGGCAGCACGCCTTTGTTGCCACGTTCCCCGGCACGACGATGGATGAGTCGGCCTATGCAAAAACGGTCACGGATCATCTTAAGATAAACAGCACGTTTGTTAAGATAGATCCGGTAAAAGCGATAGATAAACTGGATGATTTCATATATCTGTTCGAGGATGTATATCTTACGAGCCCGATACCCATGATGCTCTTATACGGGGCATTAAGGGAAAACAAAACTTTGGTAACGATAGACGGTCACGGCGCCGATGAGCTGTTCGGCGGGTATACCTTTGATTTCATACATGCTCTTGATGACGCAAGGGGCAGCAGCGAAAGGGACATGGTCCTGGATGCATATATAGGGAGCTTTCCTAAGGACGGCAGCAATATCTCGCTTAAGAATACAGGAAAGACGGCGGTGTATTTTAACTATCTTAAGCGCAGAGTCAGGGATAAATTGAAGAGCGGCAGCGAAGGTTATAAACGTGTAAGGGCAGCAGGCAATAAGCGGTACGAAGAAATGGATACTTTAAACAGGATACTTTATGCGTCTTCGCATGAGACTATCCTGCCGACTCTGCTGCGCAATTACGACAGGTACAGCATGGCAAACGGAGTGGAGATAAGGATGCCGTTCATGGACTATCGTATAGTGACTCTTGCAATGTCTCTCGGATGGAAGAGCAAGCTTCACGGCGGCTATTCAAAGTCGATAATAAGGGATGCGATGGCTCCGTATATGCCGCATGAGATCGCCTACCGCAGGACCAAGATAGGCTTTAACACGCCGATCGTTGAATGGATGCAGGGACCGCTCAGGGAATATTTTACGGATATGATCACAACCACATCATTTAAGGAATGCAGTCTTATAGACGCTCCGTCTGTGGCTGCACGTATAGAACATGTCATAAACGATAAAACGGCAACTTTCGCACAGGGCGAGCAGGCATGGAGCTTAATGTACCCGTATTTATGGGAGAAAAATGTGCTGAAAAGGATGCAGGGATCAGTGTGATAACCTAAGGTTATAACAAGTTATAGATTTCACGTATTTGCAAAAACTCACCGATTGGATTATAGTAGGCAAAAATAAGTTTTAGAGGAGGAAAATATTATGAAAAGGAGATTGTTGTCATTGGTAACCGGTATCGCAGTTGCTCTGGGAGCTTTGACCGGATGTGCACAGAGTGTTGCACCGTCGGCTCCGGCAACCGGTGGAGCTCCTGCTGACGGAGCAGAGGCGTCCGATAAGATATACAGGACCCTCGATGAGATAAAGGAGAGCGGAACCGTAAACATCGGAGTATTTTCCGATAAGAATCCCTTCGGATACGTAGATGAGAACGGAGAGTATCAGGGATATGATGTATATTTTGCGGAACGTATAGGAAAGGATCTCGGAGTAAAGATCAATTATGTTTCGACCGAGGCGGCAAGCAGGGTTGAATATCTTGAAACGGGTAAGGTCGATATAGTGCTCGCGAACTTCACTGTAACGGAGGAGAGAGCGGAGAAGGTTGATTTTGCACTTCCTTATATGAACGTTGCGCTCGGCGTTGTATCACATGAGGATCACGTGATCGAAAGCCTTGACGATATAAAGGATGATGAGCAGGTTATAGTTATCTCGGGAACGACAGCAGAGACTTATCTTGAGAAGAACAATCCGGAGATAAAGCTTCAGAAGTTTGACACTTATGCAACTGCCAAGACCTCATTCGAGAACGGCACCGGTGTTGCGTGGGCTAACGATAATACCGAGGTTATCGCATATTCACTTGAGAATGAAGGCTATGTTGTGGGAATACCTTCACTTGGCAGCCAGGATACGATAGCTCCGGCGGTAAGCAAGGGAAACAGTTCATTGCTTGACTGGTTAAACGATGAGATTAAGGCACTCGGTAAGGAGAATTTCTTCCATGCCGATTATGAGGCAACACTTATAGATACTTACGGAAAAGATTACGAAGATACCCTTGTTGTTGAGGGCGGCGGTGACGCGGCAGCAGCAACTGAGGGTGCGGCAGAGGCAGCAGGTGATCTTGATATACCCGACGGAAACGGTGAAGTTATAAAGATCGCGGCTTCTCCGATCCCTCATGCGGAGATACTTGAAGAAGCGGCAAAGATACTTGAGAATTACGGATATAAGCTTGAGATCACGGAGTTTGAGGATTATGTACAGCCCAATCTCGTAGTTGAGTCGGGTGAGTTCGATGCAAACTATGTAGAGCATGTGCCTTACCTTAACAGCTTCAATGAGGAGCAGGGAACACATCTTGTGGATGCCGGGGATATCCATTATGAGCCTTTCGGTATCTATCCCGGAACCAAGAAGTCGCTTGATGAGATAGCAAAGGGTGATACGATCGCGATCCCCAACGACACGACCAACGAGGCAAGAGCACTCCTTCTCCTGCAGGACAACGGACTGCTTAAGTTAAAGGATGGAGCGGGGCTTACGGCAACCGTAAATGATATAGCCGAGAATCCCAATGATATTGAGTTTGTAGAGCTTGAGGCGGCTCAGGTCGCAAGGGTTGTAAATGAAGTTTCCTACGTGGTACTTAACGGTAACTATGCTCTTGAAGCAGGCTATTCTGTAGGAAAGGATTCGATCGCTCATGAGGAGACCGATTCAGTGGCAGCCAAGACATACGTTAATATCATAGCGGTATCTGAGGGACATGAGAAGGATGAGAAGATCCAGGCACTTGTTAAGGTGTTAAGATCGGATGCGATAAAGAAGTTTATTGAAGATAAATATGACGGAGCGGTTATCTTCTTCGAAGGTTAAGCTTTTATCGAAGTACCGGGAGGATTTGTGTCCTCCCGGTATTTTGTGTATAATGGTGGTTGCAACTTAAATCCAATAATTTAAACTGCGGAGTTTGATATGGGAAATATTGAGATCAAGAATCTGACTAAGAAGTTTGAGGCCGGCGGACATGAGATAACGGCACTTAACGATGTAAACTTAAGTATAAAAAAGGGTGAGATATACGGGATAATAGGAATGTCCGGCGCGGGAAAAAGTACTCTTGTACGGACGATAAACTATCTGGAGATCCCGAATGAAGGACGTGTGCTCATAGATGATGTCGATCTGTCAAAACTCTCGGAAAAAGAGCTTAGGATCAAGAGAAGAGATATAGGCATGATCTTTCAGGGCTTTAATCTCCTGGAGCAGAGAAACGTTATAGACAATGTGTGCTTCCCTCTGGAAATTGCCGGAATGAGCAGGAAGAAGGCAAGAGCAAAGGCCAGGGAGCTGCTGGAAACGGTTAATCTTGCAGATAAGGAGAAGGTATATCCTTCACAGTTATCGGGCGGTCAGAAGCAGCGTGTTGCCATAGCCAGGGCACTTGCGACCAATCCCGAGATACTCCTGTGCGACGAGGCGACCAGCGCTCTCGATCCGCAGACCACCGAATCCATCCTGTCGCTGCTTAAGGAGATCAATGAAAAGCTTGATATTACCATTGTGGTAATAACACATCAGATGTCGGTCATTACGGATATATGTACAAGGGTTGCCATAATCGAGAACGGACGCCTGGTTGAAGAGGGGCCTGTGGAAGAGGTTTTCGATTCACCCAAGACCGATATAGCAAGAGAACTCATCGCAAATAAGCAGAGTACTTATTCGCCGGTGGAAAGCCTTAAGTCAAACAAGGTGATAAGGATAGTTTTTTCCGAGAATTCGTCGTTTGAACCGGTTGTTGCCAATCTGATACTTAAGTTCAATACACCGGTCAACATCATGGGTGCGGATACCAGAAATGTCGGAGGAAAAGCCAAGGGAGAAATGCTCCTTGGTCTGCCGGATGATGAAGATATACAGAGAAGTATGATAGCCTATCTTAAAGACAGGGGATTAAGTGTATCGGAGGTGAGAGAAGGTGTTTGATCAGAAGATAGTCGGGATGCTCCTTGAGGGCATCAGAGATACGTTATATATGACGCTTGTTTCCACTTTGCTCGGATATGCAGTGGGGCTTCCTCTTGGCATAGTGCTTAATGTCACAAGGACCGGAGGCCTTAAGCCCAACAAGATAGTGTACCGCATATTGGACATATTCTGTAATATAATCCGAAGCGTACCTTTTCTGATCCTGCTCATCCTGCTGATACCTTTTACAAGGGCACTGGTAGGGCAGAGTTACGGTTCGACCGCTACCATCGTACCTCTTGTCGTGTGTGCGGCACCGTATATTGCCAGAATGGTGGAGTCGGCACTTAACGAAGTCGATCCCGGAGTTATAGAAGCGGCAAGGGCCATGGGCGCGAGCAACATGCAGATAATACTGAAGGTCCTTATGGTCGAGGCAAAAACCTCGCTTGTTACGGGCGCAACTATCACGACGGGTGTACTGCTGGGTTATTCGGCAATGTCCGGAACCGTAGGAGGAGGCGGACTCGGTGATATAGCCGTGCGTTACGGTTATTACAGATGGCAGACAGACATAATGATAGTCACGGTGGCTCTTTTGATAATAATTTTCCAGATCATACAGAATCTCGGAATGAAGCTTGCAACAGGGATAGATCACAGGAAGAAGTAGGATCGTAAATGGATTTTGAAGCAATAAGTTCATATTTTCCATTATATGTAGAGGCATTTTTCCTGACGATAAAGATCGGATGGATAGGTATAGCTCTCTCGCTCGGGATCGGGATCGCGGGTGCGTTTGTGCTGCACTTTAAGATCCCTGTTTTTTCGGCAGTCATTAAAGCATATGTGGAACTGTTCAGAAATACACCTCTCCTGGTACAGCTTTTCTTTATATATTTCGGTCTGCCCAAGGTGGGACTTGCGATATCCGCACAGAACTGCGGTATTATCGGACTCGGTCTGCTTGGCGGAAGTTACATGATCGAAGCGATAAGGAGCGGGCTTGAAGCGGTTCCCGTTTCACAGACGGAAAGCGCTGTGGCACTCGGCTTTACGAGAAGACAGATATTTACTAATGTTATCCTGCCCCAGGCGGTCATCGGAGGCATGCCTGCGGTTATGGCGAACATAATTTTCCTGCTTAAGGAGACCAGTGTTTTTTCTGCGATCAGTCTTATGGATCTGATGTTTACGGCCAAGGATCTTATCGGGCTTTATTATGACACGACAGAGTGTCTTGTATTGCTCGTTTTGTTTTATATAGTCATGCTGCTCCCGGTATCTGCCCTCGGAAGTTTTGTCGAGAAGAAGGTAAGATACGGAAGCTATGGGAACTAGAGGATGAGTACATTAATAACAAACACAGGCATTGATGTGCTGTTTAAAGGGAATAATATGATGCGGCTTCTCGAAGGACTTATGACAGCCCTTAAGATAAGCATGATATCGGTGGTTCTGAGCATTTTTCTCGGGCTGATCCTTGGAATGCTCATGTCGCTTAACAAACCTGCGATAAATGCTTTTTCCAGGGTATATCTCGAGATAGTGCGCATAATGCCGCAGATGGTCCTTTTGTTTATAGTATATTTCGGCGCGACCAAGGCAATGGGCATTAATCTTGATGCCGAGACCGCATCGATAATAGTGTTTACATTTTGGGGGACAGCCGAGATGGCGGATCTTGTAAGGGGCTCCCTTATCAGTATACCGGTAATACAATATGAGAGCAGTTATGCCCTTGGAATGACCAAACTGCAGACCTATATCCATGTCATTATCCCGCAGACCGTGCGCCGTCTTCTGCCGCTTGCGATAAATCTCATTACGCGAATGATAAAGACAACCAGTCTTGTGATGATGATAGGGATAGTTGAGGTATTGAAGGTCGGACAGCAGATCATAGAAGCCAACAGAAAATCTTCGCCTAACGCAGCATTCGGGATATTTGCCACTGTCTTCATACTTTATTTCCTGGCGTGCTGGCCGATAAGCCTGCTTGCAAGGTATCTGGAAAAGAAGGCGGCTTAAGGAGGAACATATGGAACCTATACTAAGGGTTGAACATCTGCATAAGGAGTTTGACGGATATACGGTGCTTGATGATGTGAGCCTGACCGTTAATGCCGGTGAGGTTGTTGTTATAGTAGGACCTTCGGGATGCGGGAAGAGTACTTTTTTAAGATGCTTAAACGGCCTTGAAAAGATCGAGGACGGCAAGGTCCTGCTCGATGGAAAGGTCATAAATCCGGTCAGTGAAAATATAGTCAAAGAGAGACAGAAGATAGGCATGGTATTCCAGAGCTATGATCTGTTCCCGCATAAGACTATCCTGCAGAATATAATCCTTGCTCCCATGAAGGTACAGAAAAGAAACAAGGAAGAGGCTGTCAGTGAAGCGATAAGTCTTCTTGACAGGGTGGGACTGTCAAATAAAAAGGATCAGTATCCCAGGCAGCTTTCCGGAGGACAGAAGCAGAGGGTTGCGATCGTGAGGGCACTTATAATGCATCCCGAGATACTTCTGTTTGATGAGGTGACCGCAGCGCTCGATCCTGAAATGGTAAGAGAAGTGCTTGAAGTTGTATTATCTCTTGCGAAGGAAGGCAGGACCATGATGATCGTAACACATGAGATGGCCTTTGCAAGGGCGGTGGCCGATCGCGTAGTATTTATAGACGGCGGCAGGATAGTTGAAGAGAACACTCCCGAGGAATTTTTCACAGATCCGGTGACGGAACGGGCTCAGCGCTTCCTTGATTCGTTTAAGTATTAGTCTTTTCAAATAATAAAGCAGGTATGGAAATGCTTAGGAAGATAAACTATATATTTTCAAAAAAACAGAAGATACAGTCGGTATTTTTGTGTATCGGTCTGTTTATCGGTGCGCTGTTTGAACTGGTCGGAGTATCTCTGATAACGGAACTTGTCTCGATAGTGACGGATCCGTCGAAGATACATAAGAACCCGATGCTGAAGAGTGTGTACGATCTCTTCGGCATGAGGGAGGACAGGCAGTTTTTCCTCGCACTTGTCATAGGTCTCATCATTTTATACCTTGTGAAAAACATCTTTTTGCTGTGGATAAATTATGTCCAGTATACCTTCATTTACAATAATCAGCTCCGTCTGTCGGGACGCCTTATCGACTGCTACCTTAAGAAACCGTACACATATCATCTTGATAAGAATTCGGCGGAGATGGTAAGGAATGTGATGCTTGATACCGAGCGCTTTTTCCAGATGCTCTTAAGTGTTTTTCTCATGCTTTCGGAGCTGCTGATCTCACTTCTGCTGTGTGTATATCTGTTTACCGTTGATTGGTTCATAACGGTATCGGTTGCCGTGATACTCGGAATATTTACGGCGATATATCTGCTGCTGTTTAAGAACAAGGCAAAGGAATACGGAAAAATAAACCAGATATACGACGGTAAGATGCATCAGTCGATAAATCAGGCTCTCGGAGCGGTCAAGGATATAAAGATACTGCACCGCGAGAAATACTTTGTGGATGCATTTTGCGGATACGGAAAGAAAAAAATGCGGGCAGTACGAAATAACAATGTGCTGGGGCAGGCACCTAAGTATGTATATGGGAGAGGACTTAAGTACCATGATAACTCAGCTTGCCGCTTTCGCGGTTGCGGCGTTTAAGCTGCTGCCATCGGCCAGCAAGATAAATAATTTCGCAAACCTTATCATCTTTCTTAAGCCCTCTGTTGACCTTATCTACCGTGACATCAAGGATACGGAGGATATGAAGAGCTTCGAGCTTACGGATGCGGTCACCGATTTTGAGATAAAGGATGCGGATGCCATAAGTGTAACCGGCCTTACTTACCGCTATCCTCATACGGAGAAGGATGTGCTCAAGGATGTGAGCCTTAAGATACCGCTTGGATATGCGGTCGGACTTATGGGACCTACCGGTGCCGGAAAGTCTACGCTTGCGGATGTGATCCTGGGTATTCTCACACCGACATCCGGGACCGTATGCTACGGGAATATGAACGTTCATGAGCATCCGATAAAGTGGTCCAGGAAGCTTGCCTATATCCAGCAGTCCATCTATCTTGCGGATGAGACCATAAGGAATAACGTGGCCTTCGGGATAGATGATGATAAGATCGATGAAGAGAAGGTGTGGAAGGCGCTTGAAGAGGCGCAGATCAAGGATTTCGTGAAGTCTCTTCCGGAAGGTCTTGATACCATGGTCGGAGAAAGGGGCGTGCGCTTATCCGGCGGTCAGAGACAGAGGATAGGTATCGCAAGGGCGCTTTATGACGATCCCGAGATACTGGTGCTCGATGAGGCGACATCGGCCCTTGATAATGAAACGGAGACTGCCGTCATGGAAGCCATCGACAACCTGATGGGAAGAAAGACGCTTATCATTATCGCACATCGTCTTACAACACTGCGCAACTGCCAGAAGATATTCAAGGTTGAAGGCGGCGGTGTGCGGGAAGTGACTTACGGGGAGATCGAGAATTCAGATAAAGAAGATAATGGATAAGATCGTATTAAGTGTAATTTTCATAACATATAATCATGAAAAATACGTTGAGAAGGCACTGCGGAGTGTGTGCGAACAGGTGACCGATTTTCCGTTCGAGGTTGTTGTCGGAGAGGATTGCTCGACTGACTCAACAAGGGATATACTGCGCAGGGTTGCGGAAGAATATCCGGATAAGGTGAGGCTTCTTTTCCGCGAGAAGAACTTCGGACGTCCGACTCTCAATGTATATAACACAACAATGGAATGCAGGGGAGAATACCTTGCCTATCTTGAGGGTGACGATTACTGGACTGATAAGTACAAGCTGCAGAAGCAGGTGGATTTTCTCAGAGCACGTCCCGGGTATATAGCATGTACCCACAGCTGTGTGATGATAGATGAAAACAGTGATCCCATAACGGATCCCAAGGTGCTTAAGATCGGCGATCTGTATGACTGGTCGGGAAAATTTACCTATGATGACTATAAGAATTCGGGAAAATGGCCCGGGCATTATGCTTCGGTCGTGTCAAGGAATATTTATGCGGAAGGAAAATATGATTATACGATATTGTACCGTGCGCATGATTTTGTGGATGATGCGGTAATTCTTTTGTTCCTGCTCATCCAGGGTGATATCTACAGGATGGACGATGAGATGAGCGCATGGCGGTATGTAAGAAAGGATACGGGGACCAACTGGAATTCGCTGTCGATGAAGCGCGATCTTATTAAGGATGACTGTTACCTCAATACCACGATGACAAAGTGGGTGGAGGAAGCGGTCGGACTTACGGATCATGCGAAGATACGTTGTAAAAAGGATTTCCTTACAGCCCTTAATATGTATCTTCATAAGCCGGATAAAGAGAATAAGAAGTTTGTTAAGGATATGTTTGAATATAATATACGACATGTGGTGATGGAGGACAGAAATACAGATCTGTTTACTTACAGTGTTAAGTGTATTGTATCCAAAATACTTGGGAAAGCATGATCTTCCATAAATAAAATATGATAATAGTACGTTTCACAAGCGGTCTCGGGAACCAGATGTTCCAGTATTCCTTCTACCGCTTCCTAAAAAATCTATATAAGGACACGCAGGTTAAGGCCGATCTTACCTGGTTTTATGCAAACAATGATCACCATGGCTATGAACTTCAGAGGATATTCGGTGCGGCAAGACACTGCGCATTCGAGCTTGAAGAAGCGACAAAGGGCGAGATATTCAGGGTTACCGGGCTCATCCCGAACATGCGGCAGCCAAAGAGCATGATCACAGGCGGGGATAAACTGTTTGATAAGGATTCGGTGCTTGATTCTTTCAGGCCCGAGGAGACGTTCAGACGGGGAAGATATACCGACAAACAGGCAAGATCCTTTGAGAGATTCAGAAGATATCCCAACAGGATAATACGGGAATTTACACAGAAGAAGAGGGAGCCTTACATAATAGATCAGCTGAGCGGGAAACTGTGTAATGATGATGTTCCGTTCAATGAAGTATATGATAAAGTAACTCACCTTGATATTTCAAAGGACTGGTATATCATAGGCTTCTGGATCGAAGAAAAATACATCCGCGGCCGGGTGGATGAGATAAGAAGGCATTTCAGATTTCCCGAAATAACGGATGAAGAGAACAGGGAGATCGCGGAGCGGATAACATCATGCAATTCCGTAAGCATCCATGTGCGAAGGGGAGATTATCTCTCTTCTACCTATGAAAATATGTTTGTCGCTCTCGGAAGGGATTATTATGAAAAGGCCGTGGATCATATATGCGGCCGGGTGGAAGATCCTGAATTTTTCATTTTCTCGGACGATCCCGATTTTGTACGGACCGAATTCTCATGGCTTGAGAATAAGCATATAGTGACAGGCAATTCTGGAGATGACAGTTATCGTGATATGCAGCTTATGAGCCTGTGTAAGCATAACATAACGGCAAATTCCACCTTCAGCCAGTGGGGGGCGCTGCTTAACGAAAATGAAGGACATATCACGGTCTATCCTTCGGCGTATCTTAAGGGCCGGGATAATGAGGAAGATGTAAAAAAGTACTTGAATTATATGTTGTGCTGATGTATAATCATCTAGCATGATTTGAAACAAATAAATATAGCGCTATCGCCAAATGGTAAGGCAACGGACTCTGACTCCGTCATTTCCAGGTTCGAATCCTGGTAGCGCTGCGATAAAGGCTTTTACTAAATTGGTAAGAGCCTTTATTTTTCGGCATTTTAAAGGTAAGTGCTTTTGTGATAAGATGAATGGAAGATGGTATATAGGAAATAGTCACACATAAAGTCACACATAAGAAAGGTAAGCATAAAACTCAAAATATGAATCCCCAAGTCGTTGTTATATTGATGATTTGGGGGTTTTGTTATGTGAAATCTTCAGGCAGAGAGCGAGACTTTAGTTTTATTTTCTGTTTATTCATGTTGTGTTTAAAAAAAATCAGATTTTTTTATATATTTTAGAATAAAATGAAGGAGGATTTGATTATGATGTGTCTAATTATTTTTATACTGATACTTTTTATTGTAATTATATCAATAGTATCCGAATACAAAGGAACTACGTTTATAAATACGGTTGGATTGGTTACTATAGCTGTGCATGAATGGTTAAAATCAATCTGTCCATCTATGGAGTTTTATTATCCAACCGGTATAGGTTATGATGTAAATGGATGTTTTTGCCCAGGGACAGTAGAAAATGAGTTTAAAGAACTTGAAAGTACTATTGATTGTATGTATCTGTCTAATCATACTTACAATAACGAATATTCCAATATTCCAATATTCATTTAAATTTGCTCGTATAAAAAATGATATTACGGGTCTTGAGTTATATGATTACATTGATAAAAAAGTAATATCAATAGTTCAGCATTATTTACATCGAATCGGAAATAACAGAGTGTCGGATAATATATCGGCTATAACTTTAGATGATTCATGTTTAACAGTAAATATAGCACGTACGCCAAAGGGTGAAGAAATAAATAATATTTGGCGATGCCGCCAGAGAGAAGCATATAATCAAAATAAGTTGGATACAAAAAAAGAACGAGGACCCATTGAAATAACGTGGGAAGGGGCTTAATATAAGTATATATGTATTAATAAGGAGTACTTTATGGCTTACCAAAGGATTATAAAAATATTAGGAATAAGTGCAACCGCAGTAATTGTAACGGGATTGGGCGTTTACAAATTGCATCCTCATTCGTACAACTTAGTAGATAGTACAGACCCTACTTGTACTTTAGGTGGACACAAGACCTATGAGTGTTGGTGCGGCGACGAATACACAGAAAGTATAGAACCTACTGGCCATGAATACGAAGAGACAGATACAGAGCCTACTTGTACCGAGGATGGGTTGAAAACCTTTACATGCAAAAAGTGCGGAAATTCATATACGGAAAGCATTGATAAGTTGGGGCATGACTATGTTAACGGTGTTTGTGCGCGTTGTAAGGTAATAGATAGAGATACCATAGTTTCACAGCAAACAGAGGATGGAACAGAGGCAAAGAAAGAAGAAACAAAGCCTACTGAAGCTAAACCAGGTAAGGAAAAGCCACAATCTTCCAAGCCATCAAGTGGAGGAAACGGTGGAAACGGTGGTGGCTCAACTACTCCTGCACCACAACCAACCAAACCTGCTGATACAATAGACCGTTCTACCGAGATAGGTGAATCAAAGGCAAACGATGCTGCAGTAGCAGCAGAGGATGGTGTTATGTATATTGATACAGATTCAATAGATTTCTTTGATTGTATAGACGGTCTTGAAAATATACACGTAGAATAATTAACAGATATTAGTTTCATTATCTTTTAAAAGAGCATCTATTAGATGCTCTCAGACTGTAGACAAAGTCAGGGACAATTCCCTGGCTTTATCTATTTATAAAGGAAACCATCGGCTGCCGCCGATACCCTTCCTTTTTGTTCGCAAATGCCCACAAGCACTGGCTTCCCCGCTATTTTTTTGATATAATTATTATATATTTTGGGGGAGGCCTTTTGCTTATGATGACACAAAATACCGATCAAAAACGAGAACAGATCCAAATGTTCTGTATGGATGACCTCGTTCCGCAAGACCATCTGTTGCGACTTATCGATAAAGCAATAGATTGGTCTTTTATTTATGACCTGGTTGAAGATAAATACTGTTCCGATAACGGAAGGCCAAGCATAGATCCGGTAGTTCTTATAAAAATCCCGTTTATCCAGTATTTATACGGTATAAGAAGTATGCGTCAGACGATCAAAGAAATAGAGGTTAATGTTGCTTACCGCTGGTTCCTTGGTCTGGAAATGTACGATACGGTACCACACTTCTCGACTTTTGGAAAAAACTATACAAGACGCTTCAAGGACACCGATCTTTTCGAACAGATATTTTCAAAGATACTTGAAGATTGTTATAAATGGGGACTGGTTGATCCCTCGGAGGTTTTTGTTGATGCCACCCACATAAAGGCTCGGGCCAATAACAAAAAAATGAGGAAACGCGTTGCCAAGGAAGAAGCCCTTTTCTACGAAGATCTGTTAAAGAAAGAGATCAATCAGGACAGAGCTGATCACGGCAAAAAGCTCCTCAAAGAACATGATGATCACAATGACAACTGCCCACCGCCCGGTGGTACTTTCGGAGGGAAGGAAATCAAAGAAAGCACAAGTGATCCGGATAGCGGATGGTTCCATAAAGGAGAGCACAAACAGGTCTTTGCATACTCAGTTGAAACTGCATGTGATAAGAATGGATGGGTTCTTGGATACACAGTGAGCCCCGGCAACCTGCATGACAGTAGAACATTTAAGGGATTGTATGACAAGATAAAGGACGTACGTATTGAAACGCTGATAGCGGATGCAGGATATAAAACTCCCGCCATTGCCAAACTGCTGATTGATGATGGGGTCGCGCCATTATTCCCATATAAGGTGCCAATGACCAAAAAAGGGTTCTTCAAAAAATACGAGTACGTATACGATGAATACTATGATTGTTATATATGCCCAAACGACCAGATCCTGAAGTATAGCACAACAAACAGAGAAGGATACAGAGAATACAAAAGCTGCAAAAAAATCTGTACTGATTGCCAATACTTGAATCAATGCACTGAAAGCAAAAACCATGTAAAAGTTATCAACAGACATATATGGGAAGATTACATGGAACAATGCGAAGATATCAGACACACCAAGGGTATGAGCGAGTTATATAAACTCCGAAAAGAGACTATAGAGAGATTGTTCGGAACCGCAAAAGAAAACCATGGATTTAGATACACGCAGATGTATGGCAAAGCTCGGATGGAAATGAAAGTCGGGCTAACATATGCATGCCTAAATCTAAAGAAGTTAGCAAAGATACTACATAGAAGAGGAATAACAGAACCAGATAACCGACCGTTTTCTCATTGTTTTATTTTCGCATGATAAAATTATGCGAAAATAAGAAAAGCGGGTGGGAAACCAAGAGTTTCACACCCACTTTGTCTACAGTCTGTTTTTACCTACTATTCTTCTGCTTTCTCGATTTAGTAGGTATTTTCACTTAAGATCACATCTATTTTTACCTACTATTTTTCTGCTTTCCTGATTTAATGGGTACTTTTCCAACAGGTCTGAAAAGTTCACTCTGCATCTTCCATACGGTCAGCCTAAAATAAGCTATTTGAGCATGAAAACCATATAGTATGGCAATGTCAGTTTTTCGCCCACCTGTCCTACATTATTTGAACTCAATTTGATACACCTGTTTACTCCATACTGGTCTTTGTTTTTCAAAACAGTATTGGCTGATTTGGCATTTCCGTTTGTCGCTTTTACTTCAACGAGCGTAACTTCTGCGTCTATGGGTGTTATAAAATCTATTTCCAATCCACTGTCTTTATGAAAATAGAATAATGACCTTCCGCTTTTTGAAAAAGCATCCGCAATGATGTTTTCATAAACAGCACCTTTATACATCCCAAGATCACCGCTTAGTATCCTGCCCGCGCTGCCCTCCTCGAGCATTGCAACAAACAGACCGGTATCCTGCATGTAGATTTTGAAGATATTATCGATTTTATTTCCTTCGAGCGGAATGCTCAGATTCGAAAGATTGTAACAAATATTGATGATCCCGGCATCGTAGAGCCACTGAATGGCTGCCTGGTAATTCTCGGATCTCCCTTTTTTCTCGAGAGCTGCATAAGTAAATTTCTTATTCTCCTTGGCAAGTTGAGCAGGGATAGAATCAAACACACGATTTATTCTCCCAAGCAAAACAAGATCTGTTTCTTCTTTCTCGTTTTCATCCAAATGTTTTCCGAAATCATCTTTAAACTCTTCCAGGATATCTCTCTGTTCTTCAAGTACAACATTCATATCATTTGTTGAAAGAAATCTGTCGACTACATACGGCATTCCCCCGACACACATATACTCACGGAAATACCTGAGCATAGAGGTATGAATTGTTTCAGATACAGGTATGTGCTCATTAAAGCACCTTTTTACTTCATCCAGAACAGCTTCACTGATACCTTTCGCCCAAAGGAATTCTTCAAAATCCATTGGCTTCATATAGATGATATGCTCAAAACCCGTAGGCACTCCACGGTTTTTCCTGCGATTGTATCCCTTTATTCCCAATAAAGAGCCGGTGCATATAATGTCAAAGCGCCCATCTAACATAAATGATTTTATGCTTGCTCTTGCATTGGCACATTCCTGAACTTCATCAAAAATGATTACCGTCTTTCCTGGTACAAAATGAACTCCCGGAATCAAAGCTGATATATCAAGAGTCATCCTGTCAACTACAAAGTCTCCGTCAAATATCCGCTTTGCCGACTCGTTATCCTTAAAGTTAATGTAGACAACATTTTCATAATTTTCATTGGCAAAAGCCTGTACGATAAAGGTCTTGCCGATCTGACGCATCCCTTTTATCACAAGAGCCTTCTTTTTACCTGTGCTGTTTTTCCATTTAAGGATTTCTTCGGTTATTTTCCGTCTAAACATTTGTGTTCCCTCCAGTAAAATTGTCGCACTTTTTCAAGCGACTTTCAAGATGCTTTCTGCACTTTTTTTATCGAGTTTGCATTTTTGCACTTTTGGGAACGACTTCCGCGTAATTGACTGCATTTTTCGGAAGCACTTTTTTTGACTCCAGAGCGCTATTCGATGTACAAAAAAAGCCCAAACCGCAAACCGCAAACCGCAAAGAATTGAGCTTTTCTATGTAAGTTATCGCAACATTTTTTGTATTCTTTGAATATTAAACACCTCTCCAATATCACCATCAATACATATACTTCTATCTTCTAGTTCTCCGGGGCAAAAGGCTTCACCATAGTTTAAGCAGGCATATACGGCATTCCATAGTTTAAGCAGGCATATACGGCATTTTCATTCGATAATGTCATCTGCCAATTTTCATTTTTCCTCCTGTCAACTATTCTTTTTTCCGACAAGAACATCTTCTTCAGCTTTCGATGAATGCAGTCTGGCAAGATATATGCAGTAAAGGATCGCAACTACTATAGTCGTAACTACGTATATCCAGTCAACTATCTCATTATCCGCTCCAAACAGTGACAATGCATCGATCATGGAGTGCGCTATGATACATGGAATAATGCTGCCGCTCCGGAAACATACCATCGTCAGGATAAAGCCCCAGCTTATGGCGAAGATGATCTGCATGACCGTCTCAAAGCTTGCCTGTCCGGTGAAAAGGTTCACGATATGACCCATGCCAAATGTTACGGCAGAAACCGGGATCGCCACTATCGTCTTATCTTTTGAAAGCATCGCCCTGAAAAGAAATCCTCTGAAGATCATTTCCTCCACAAATCCGACAAGGAGCATGGAGATTACTGCACACACTAACGAAAATCCCCGGTGCGAAGGAGAAAATCCATCCCAGATATTTCCTGTGGCAAGGATCCACATCGGTACAAAGAACAGATACCTTTTCATATCCTTCGGCCATCCGGCAAGACCATACTTTTCCTCCAGGTGATTTACTTTTACAAAAGCAGTAATACCTGCCGTAAAAGCTGCCAGCGCCAAGAGCATATAGATACTCTCAACCCCAAAGTTTCCTTTTATCGTGCCTAAAATGACGCAGTAAGCAACGATCCAAAGCACTGCAAAGAGTATTTCTTTCTTTTCATACAGTTTTCGCATACTATTTCCCTTTCCCTACAGTTATCATTCCGAAGAATACATTCTCTAACATTTTTTTACACTGCTCTTCATCATATTTCATGGAATTGTTGGCAAGCAGACTCGCCATACCATGAGCCACACAAAAGAATGTCAGGAACATCTCTCTTGCCTGTTCTGTTTCTACCTTAAGTCCCTCAGACATGATCTTAAGGATCTCTGAAAGTTCCGGATCAGACATAAGAGCCGTAACATCCTTTCCGCCAAACTTATCCGTCTGGAACAAAAAACGGAACAGATTCTTTTCTTCCTGTCCAAAACGCACATAATTAAGTCCCAGAGTAAGCATTGGATTTTTGTCTGTATCCTTTGGCATAATGTACCGGGTATGATACCCGTCCGCAATCTCATAAGCTGCCTCCCGGATTTCATCCATAGTCTTAAAACTGTAAAGTACCGGCTGTGTTGAACATTCCAAGTATTCCGAAATGGTTCTTGCATTCAGATTCTCATGCCCGCTTGTCTTTACCAGCTCAAATGCTGCATCTGCAACCATTTTCTTTGTGATCTTAACTTTCGGCGGCATAG
>ONRZ01000060.1 GCA_900320345.1 uncultured Lachnospiraceae bacterium
CAGAAAAGTTGTGATCAGGGCTGATAAGGATGTTGTCGAATTTGACTTTGAAAATACCCTTATCAAGGCAAATGTGGAGTTCATCAAGGTTGATCCTACCGATTTTCCGATCAAGGATGTCAAGTTTACTCTTTACAAGACGGTTAACGGAAAGGATGTTATGCAGACAACGGCAACATCCGATAGTAACGGTCATGTTTACGTAACGGGTCTCGGAGTCGGATCATATTACTTCAAAGAGGATCCGGTAACCGGCTTTGAGAACAATGATAAGAAATATACGTTTACCATAACCGACAATGATGACGGAAAAACCGTACATTTAAGTGTTTACGACAAGAAAGTCGGAGAACTTGAAGCGGTTGTAAATACTCCTCTCAAGGGATCTGCCGAACTGTTTAAGTATGTTGTGAAGGACGGCGTTAAAAAGGGCCTTGAAGGTGCAGTATTTAAGCTCTTTAAGAAGGAAGGCGATAAGGATATCCAGATAGGCAATACCTATACGACGGATTCCGAGGGATTTGTTACGGTAAGCGACCTCGAGTGGGGAAGTTACTACTTCAAGGAGGTTACTCCGCCCGCAGGATTTAATGCGGATGATACTCCGATAAGCTTTATGATAAGCAGGAATACGGATTTCTCCAAGGCAGTACGTGTCGAACTTGAAAATACTCCTATCAAAGGGTATGTTCAGCTGATCAAGGTTGATGCAAACGATAAGAAAAAGAAGCTTAACGGTGTCAGATTCGAGCTGTGGAAGGGTACACCCGCGGCACCTGTGGAAATGATCGATGAATTCGAGACCGTAAACGGTATGATCGCCAAGGATACCGTAGGTGCACTTGAATACGGCAGTTACTTCTTTAAGGAGTCACAGGATCAGACTGTGGCGGGATACAAACTTAACAAGAACGCATTCCCGTTTGTCATAAGTCAGAAGGATGCACTGGTTGAGATAGAGGTTGAGAATGAGAGAGAACCCGGTAAGGTCGTTCTTGAGTAACCTGTATAAAGCACCGGCCGGCTGGGTTGAGAATTTAGCTGCTGTTTTCAATCTTAACAAGGTTGGTTCATATGTTACGGAAAACGGCGGAATGATCACGGTCGAGAACCTTGAATGGGGCAGGTATTATTTCGTGGAGACCAAGGCACCCAAAGGATATGTGATCGGTCAGGATAACACACATTCGTTTACGATCGATGAGGATCATCTCATTGCGGAACTTACGTATTCCTATGCAAATGATTCTGCGGTAGTAAATGAAGAGGAGACCGGTGCGATCAAGCTCATCAAGGATGACGGACAGAACAGTCTTCTTGAAGGTGCCGTATTTGAACTTTATAAGGATGGAGTTCGTTATCCGGATTCCGAGAAAGTTTATGTGACAGATGATAAGGGAGAGATATTTGTTGATAATCTTCCCTGGGGCACATATTACTTTATCGAGACTATTGCTCCCGAGGGATTTGTTCAGCCCAAGGAGGGTGATGCGTGGGCAAAGACCGAAGAGGTGGTCATTGACGAGAACAATACCATATCATGTTCACTTAAGCTTAAGAAAGTGGATGATAAGAAGAATGCGCTTGCGGGAGCCGAATTCTCACTGTACCGTATCGTAGACGGAAACGAGAAGAAGGTAGAAGTCAGCGGCGATGCCGGAGTATATGCGTACAGCAGGACCGCAGGTCTGCTTTCACTCCAGGGCAACCTTGTGACAAACAATGTTGAAGGCAGCGAGAATATGGGAATTCTCACTGTTACGGGACTTCCGTACGGAACATATAAGGTTTACGAAGAAAAAGCTCCGGAAGGCTATAACAAGCTTGAAGGCTGTGTATTTGAATTCGTGATCACCGATAACGAGGAAGTAAAATATATAGAAATAGAGAACACTCCTGTTCTTGCAAATGTTGAATTCATAAAGACGGATATCAATAATACCAAACTTGAGGGAGCTGTATTCGGATTATGGAAGAAGGTTAATGATGAGTGGACTGAATGGGGCCAGGTAGAATCCGGTAAGGACGGCAGAGTCGAGCGTTTGAACCTTGGCGAAGGCGAATATAAGTTCCGTGAGATCAAGGCGGCAGAAGGCCATGAGCTTAACGAAAAGGATTATTTCTTCAGTGTGACTCCTGCCGATAACGGTAAATATGTAACGCTTGATAATCCGGATAAGAGGACAGAGACCGAGGCATATGTATTTAATACGCCGAAGAAGGGTAAGGTAAGGCTGTTTAAGGCTATAGCCGGAACCAATACAGGTCTTAAAGGAGCCGAATTCGATCTGTACAGGAAGGGAGAGGACACACCCTTAAAGTCAGGAATTGAATCGGACGAAAACGGATATGTGATCGTGGATGAACTTGAATGGGGCACATACTATTTCCGCGAGACCAAGGCACCTGAAGGCTATGTTCTTGATGATAAGACAAAGTACGAATTCAGGATAGATGCCAAGAATGTGTCCGAACTTATTACGGTAGATCTTAAGGGCAAGGAGTTAAGGGTTGATAATACCCCGATACTCGGACAGGCTGAACTCATCAAGCAGGACAGCGTAACAAAGAGTCCGATAGAAGGGGCGAAGTTTGCGCTTTACTATGGGCTATGAGTCTATGACTACCGGCAAGGACGGTGTTATAAGGACCGAAAAGAAGTCACTTAAGGCGGGAAGCTACTACTTTAAGGAGATCGAGCCCGCAGAGGGTTATATGCCAAATACCGCGAAATACGAGTTTAAGATCACCCAGGCCAATATGAATGATTATGTTAAGGCCGGTGAGGACGGTATTGTATATAATACGCCCAAGAACGGTAAGGCAGAACTGCTTAAGTACACCACTGATGCCGATGGAAACGTTAAAGGACTTGAAGGAGCGGAGTTTACTCTGTATAAGAAGGAATCCGTATTTGTATTATTTACCAGAGACAATGAATTAGGTAAATATGTAACGGATACTAACGGTTTCATAAGTGTGGAAGGTCTGCAGTGGGGTGATTACTTCTTCAAGGAAACCGCAGCGCCTGAAGGCTATGAACTTAACGGGAACGAGATCAGGTTCACGATAAGTGCGACACAGCTTGACTATACGGGTGATTACAGGCTCTCACATGATAATACGCCATATAAGGGTTCGGTAAAGCTTATCAAGAAATATGCGATAGGCGGTGAAGTTAAGGATGTGCTTCCCGGAGCTAAGTTTAAGTTCTATAAGAAGAACGGTTCCGAGAATATTGAGATAAAGAACGAAAGTACGGAAGACGGCCTGTATACGACCGACGAAAAAGGTGAGATAGTCATAAACGATCTTGAGTGGGGTTCATACTTCTTTGATGAGGTATCTGCACCCGAAGGCTTTGCATTACCGAAGAACACACAGAGCAAGCTTCTTTCGATCAATGCGAAGAACGTATTTGACAGCACGAAGGAACCTGTTACCGATACTCTGATAAATGACAAGATATACGGAAATGTAAAGCTTATAAAGATCAATGACTCTGAACCTGTAAGTTATCTTGCAGGAGCTCAGTTTAAGCTTTATAAGGAGAACGGAGATCCCGTATATGTAACCGAAGACGGTATGACAGAGGATGGAATGAATTATGTATATTCGCCCGTTGCTACCGATACGGTTATTGAAACTCCCGAAAACGGTACTGTATTCGTAAGGCAGCTGCCTTATGGTAAGTACTATTTCAGTGAGACAAAGGCTCCGAATGATTATAATATAAATCCTGCACCCATAAACTTTGAGATAACGACGGATCAGCCTAAGGATGATATGCCTCAGGCAAATGTCAGCTGTGTGGATTCCGTTGTATTTGCGAATGTAGGCTTCATTAAGGCCGATACTTCGCTTGATTATCCTCTTGAGGGTGTTGTATTTGAACTGTTTAAGGTTGTAGACGGCTCTGACCCGCTTTCTCTTGGGACAGTGACCAGTGATGAGAACGGATATGTGGGTCGCACAGGCTTGCCTGTAGGCAGATATTTCTTCACGGAAATAAGTGTGCCTGATGATGCTTACGAGATACCGGCGGATAATATGTATCCGTTTGAGATAACACCTGCAGATGTTGGCAAGACGGTGACTATTTCAACAAATGACGGACGGTAATGAGAGTGATCTGCTCAAGGGAGCCACATTTGATCTGTATAAGATAAATAAGGATAAGACCGAAACGAGGATGTTTGAAAAGACGACCGGGGATGAGGGTACATTCCTTGTTGAGGATCTTGAGTGGGGGTCATATTTCTTCGTAGAGACAGCAGCACCCGCCGGATTTGAATTTGATAAAGATGCGAAATACGGGTTTGAAATAAACAGAAAGAATGTTAATGAGATCCAGCTGGTATATGTTGACAATACGAAGAAGCCGGGTTCGGTAGAGATCGAGAAGGTAGACAAGGATGGCAACGGACCTCTTGACGCAGTTGTGTTCGATCTTTATAAAGATTATGTTGATGATGCCAACAGGGGAACCCTGATAGCGACTCTTGAAACAAAGAACGGTGGTAAGGCTGATAAAGGCGGTCTCGTATGGGGTGATTATACCCTTATAGAGAGGAAGACGAAGGAAGGTTACGTGCTTGACGGTCAGCCGCATAATTTCAGGATAGAAGCTACGCATCTTCATGAATCATTCACGGGAGTAAGAGCGATCCCGAATA
This sequence comes from uncultured Lachnospiraceae bacterium, assembly GCA_900320345.1. Lineage (GTDB taxonomy): Bacteria > Bacillota > Clostridia > Lachnospirales > Lachnospiraceae > UBA2868. The sequence goes on from ONRZ01000060.1 coordinate 4,677, forward strand.
GCAGGATCAAGGGTACCGTTGAGCTTCTTAAGAAGGACGCGGATACCAAAAAGCCCATGGAGGATATCCAGTTTAAGCTGTTTAAGAAGGGTGCCGATAAGACCGAGCTTATAGATATATACAAGACAAATAAAAAGGGTAAGCTGACGGATGAAGAAGGCAACGAGAAGATAGGACCTCTTTATTACGGTGATTACTACTTTGAGGAGATAACTCCCGAAGGTTATGAGCCTTATCAGGGCGACTTAAGTTTCAGCATAGAGCGTGACGGACAGAATGTAACATTTGGAAGTACCGAAGATACCGTTATATACAATACTCCAAAGAAGGGAACCGTTACACTGAGGAAGGAAGATGAGAACGGCAAGCCGTTAGCCGGAGCAGAGTTTACGCTGTGCGCTAAGACTACGGACAAGCCTCTCAAGCTTCTTGAGACCCTGTTTAATGACGGGTTCTACGTATATGGAAGGTATGTAACAGATGAAGACGGTATGATCAAAGTGCCCGGACTTCACTGGGATGAGTATTATTTTGTTGAGACAAAAGCGCCCAAGGGACATGCGATCACAGCAGAGAATAAGGATAAGAAGTACTCATTTGAGATAAATGAGAAGACACCTTCGACAGGAGTTGTGATCCCTACCATAAAGAATAAAAAGCTTTTAGGTACTCTTGAACTTATAAAGAAGGGCGACGATACAGACAGGGGTCTTGAAGGCGCAGAGTTTAAACTTTATGAAGTGGACGATGCAGGAAAGAGCGTTGACGTATCCGCAATATACGGCGCGACAAACGGCATCTTCTGCACGAACAACGAAGGTAAGATAATCGTACCGGATGTGGACTGGGGTACTTATTATTTCGATGAGACCAAGGCACCTGAAGGCTACGAGCCTATAAGCGAGACACATAAGGTTACGAGTAAATACCTTACGATCAATGAAGATAATGTAAATGATACGGGCGAGGTATCACAGTCCGCAACGATCATAAACAAGAGAGGCTACGGCTATGTAAGCCTGAAGAAGGAATTCCAGGTACTTGAGGGTAAGGAACCCGTTTCCAAACTTTCGGGCATAGTATTCATGCTTGTCAATGATGATACAAACGAGCCCGTAGGAACTTACGAGACGGATAAGGACGGCATGATAACCGCAGAGACCATTGGACCGCTTACTTACGGAAACTATCATTTTAAAGAGGTAAGCGTACCTGCCGATCTGAGTTATGCTGTCAGTGAAATGCCTCTTAAGTTCTCGATAACGAAGAGCAATCCGGTAAGTGATCCCATTATTTTCACGTTCACCAACTCTGAGGTAAGAGCGACTGCAGGCTTCAGCAAGGTGGATCCCAATACCGGGGACAGGATCGCGGGAGTCAGATTCATAGTACGTCGTGCGGCAGATGACAGTTACGTAACGGATGTGGTTTCCGGCATAAACGGTGAAGTTCTGGTTGAGCATCTTCCTATGGGTAAGTACTACTTCGTTGAGGACATTGATTCGGCGGCAGAACTGGGTTATTCCGCATCAAAGGACGATATATTCACGTTTGAGGTAACGGAAGATTGTGTCGTTAAAGAAGGCGAAGCAGAGAAACATGTACCGGTATTCAGGAACGGAACAGAAGAATTAAAGCCGGCCGAGGTACCCAATCCGCGTCTTGAAGGTTCAATAGAACTGATCAAGTACGGTAAGAGCGTTAACAATAAAAAACAGCTGAGCGTTAAGGATGCTGAATTTGAACTGTACAAGGATGGCGAGAAATACTTAAGTGCCGCTGAGGTGAAAGGTTTTGTTAAGGGAGACAGTATAGTTATAACGGGTCTGCCTTGGGGAACATATTGGTTTAAGGAAATAAAGGCACCTGAGGGGTATGTACTTCCCGCTGACGGAGCAGACAGGACAACAGAGGTAAGGATCGACGGTACGACGGTAAGCGGCTCACTTACGACTCCGCTGATCAGCCAGATCATTGATGATACGATCAAGGTATATATTTCCAAGAGAGAGATAGGCGGTTCCACTGAACTTGCCGGAGCTTCCATGGAACTGTATGAGGCTGATGATAAGGGAGAGAAGACAGGTAAGCCCATAGCCAAGTGGATAAGCGGAACTGCCGCAAAACTCATAGAGGTAGGAGATGAAACCGCAGGAGTGATACAGGGCAGGACCTACATTATCCATGAAGATTTTGCACCTCTTGGATATGCTGTAGCAAAAGACATCGTATTTAAGGTAAATGAAGACGGAAGTGTTAAGACAGACGAGGGTATAAGGGTAACAGGAAGCGGAAACGGAATGACCGTTATCATGGAAGATGCACCGCTTAATGTATCCGTTTCCAAGAAGGATCTTAAGACCGATAAGGAACTTGCAGGAGCCGTGCTCCGCATAATGGACGGTGAAAGCATAGTAGAAGAATGGTCCAGTACCGGAACTGCACATACGATCACGGCCGTTCTCGAGATAAATAAGCCGTATGTTCTGATGGAGACCAAGGCGCCCAAGGGATATTATACGGCACAACCCATAACCTTCTTTATAGATGAAGAAGGAACACTGAAGATATCAGAGGATAAGTCGGCAACGGCTAAGCGTGAGACTGTAAGCACTTCGTCAGGTAAGGCTCTCAGGCTTACGATGTATGACCGTCCGATACAGGTGGATATAAGCAAGAAGAGATTAAGCGGCGGTGATAAAGACTATGTAATGGGAGCAGGACTTGCGCTGTATGAACTTGGCGGGACCACTCCGTTATACTCGTGGATATCACCGGAGAGCGGTTCGGTATCCATCGAATCCGGACTTCTTGAAGTAGGTAAGAAGTACAAAGTAGTGGAAACCATGACACCGGCAGGTTATGTTAAGGCTGATGATATTGAGTTCACGGTAATGGATTACAATGAATTCAAGAAGACGGATGCCGATGGTATGGTAACCCAGAGCATTGATATGTATGATGCGGTAGTAAACGTCGTTATTTCAAAGAAAGCGATAACCGGCGAGGATGAGCTTCCGGCAGCAAGGCTTCAGGTAGTGGATGAGAGCGGAAAGATCATGGCTGACTTTATGTCATCGAGGAAGCAGACGCTCATAACATCAATAGCCTCGGAGGAAGCACTTTCAGAGGCTGAGAAGGCTTCTTATGAGAATTACAGTGTGATCTACGGTGTAAAGCTTGAGACAGGAAAGAGTTATACGCTTAAGGAAGTTTCAGCGCCCGCAGGTTATGCGATCGCAAACGATGTTACATTCACGATAGATCAAAAGGGTGTACAGACTCCTTCTCCGGTATTGATGAAGGATAAGCCTCTTGAGATCAGACTTTCCAAGAAGGATATTGCCGATAGCACATATCTTGAAGGAGCAGAGCTTGAGCTCTATAACGAAGCAGGTGAAAAGGTTGCCGCGTGGACATCGGCAGATAAGCCTGTACTTCTGTCGATACGTGACATAGGTGCGGATGAGGCGGCCCTGTATTCAGAGGTGATAAAGGTACTCCTGCCCGCAGGAAAGTACAAGCTCCATGAAGCCAAGGCACCTAAGGATTATGCGATAGCACCCGATGTGGAGATCGATATCAACGGTTCGGATGTTAAGAGTGACAAGGGCGTTATCCGTGAGGAGTCAATGTATGACTACAAGGAGGGTACGACCAATATTTACGGTGATAAGATCTGGATCGAGCCTAAGGACAGTGAAGGCAATGTGGCAAGTGACTATGTATATCCTGACATAAAGATCGATCTTTACAGGGATTCAAAAGTACAGGGCGTATTCGATGAAGAACCGTACAAGAGCGTGACTCTTAAGAACGGGGCGACCAAATTTGCATTCGGACCTGTTGACAGATATAAGAAGCAGGGTAACGAGAATTACGAATATACCTATAAGATAGTAGAGAGCGAGACCGGTGGATTTAAGAGCAGCGAACCTAAGATGGTCAAGACCGAGAATGGTATCGAGGCTATGTATCAGGTATCCGTCACCAATACGCTGAATCAGGAAAACAGGACACTTGATGGTGTTAAGACGTTTATCCTTAAGAAGGATAAGAACGGAAATATCGCGGATGATAATTACGATACGATAACCATCTGGCTGCTCCAGAACGGCAAGAGAGTCGATATCGACGGAGACGGCAAGGAAGACTGCGTAACGATCGCCAATGGAGCAAAGGAGACCGGTGGAAAGGCGGTATTTAAGTTCTACGATCTGCCCAAGTATGATCTTACTACCGGTAAGGAGTACAAATACACGGTAGAAGAGAGCGGTAATGAGAATTATGGCTATGACATAGTTTACCGTGGCAATGAATGTGAGATCTTCAATACTCCGAAGCAGAATCCGTTCTATATCAAGGGTATAAAGACATGGATAGATCCCGACGGAGCAGTAAGGCCTGATGTAACGATACAGCTCTTCAGGGACGGCAAGCTGTATAAGGAGACCAAACTTGCCGCAGATAATACCTTCAGTTTCGGACCTCTGTACGAGAACAATCTCGGATGGGGCAACGATGAGGGAGATATGAAGGATACTGCGGACGGACATAAATTCTTATACGAGATAAAGGAGACCGGTGCGATAGGATATGATGTTACCATTATCGGAAGCGGCTCTGAGATGGTTATAAAAGACGGTGTTGCGGAAGTTAAGGTAACCAATAAGTATAAGCAGGAATACATCGAGAAGCATGGTAAGAAGTATTGGGATGACGGCGGCGATTCAAGTAAGAGACCTGTGGCCAGGATCAATCTGTATGCAACGGATACGACCGGCAGGAAGGATGAACTGGTAGATACTTACGAGATAGCCAACACCGAAAGTTCATATGCGTTTGGCACCAAGGGACGCAAACAGCTTCCTAAGTATGATGCAAACGGTAAGGAGATAAGCTACAGGGTAGAAGAAGTACCTATACCGGGTTATATTTCCAGACAGAACGGTGATGATTTTGTAAATACGCCCAGCAAGGTAAGGATAAGCAAGCTGGACGCAACAAACAGGAAGGAACTTCCGGGCGCGGTACTGAGCCTTACCAGGAAGGGTACTAAGACCGAGGTTGAGAGATGGACTTCAACAACTATCCCTCATTACATTGAAGGACTTGAGATAGGCGGAGAGTTCACTCTTACGGAAATATCGGCACCTAGGGGTTATGCACTGGCTAAACCGGTAGATTTCAAGGTGGCCGCAGACGGCGCAGAGCAGAAGGTTGAGATGCTCGATGATCCCGTTATCGGATCGGTGGTTCTCACCAAGCTTGATATACATTCAGTGAAAACGGTGACGGCACCAGAGAACTCACGGTAGGTTCATCGGGAGAACTTAAGGTAGACAAGCTTCCGTACGGAGCATATTACTTCAAGGAAGTATCAGCTCCTGACAGTTATGAGTTGAGCAGCGAGACGGTAAGCTTCACTATAGCCGAAAGAAACGCAGCTGTAACCGTAAGCTTTGTAAACAGGAGAAGGACCGGAAGCGTATCACTGCGCAAGACTGATGCTGAAACAGGCGATCTGCTTGCAGGAGCCGAGTTTGAACTGTACAGTGCTACACCGAGAACAGCCGGTCAGGCTGCAGCGAGCACGATATTCTCGGATGCATATTACAGGTACGGTACTTACACTACAGACAGCGAGGGCAGGATCAGGGTAGAGAATCTTCCTTGGGATGATTACTACTTCCTCGAGACCAAAGCGCCCGACGGTTATGAGATAAACAGGGATATCACGGGCGATCCTCTTGTATATACATTCTCGATCAATTCTGAGAGTGCGGGAACGTTTGAGGTTGACCTCGGAACGATAACCAATTCCAAGAATCCTCCTGAAGGCGGAGTGCTTGGAGAGAGAAGGCCTCTTGCCGAGAAGGCATCCGGAGTACTCGGAGTAAGGAGTAAGCCGAAGGGAGGAGTTCTCGGAACAAGAGTAGGTCCCGCAACTGGAGATATTAGTGCGATAGCTCTTTGGCTTGCAGTATTCTTAGCTTGTGTAGGTACAATAGTATGGCTGCTGGTTGACAGGAGACGTAAACGCGTTCAGTAAACACAACAGTATATAAGGATCTTCATGCCGGTCGGGTGTATTCCCGGCCGGCTTTTATTTTATCGGAAAAATATGATATACTGCTTACAAAGACAGGACACTTTATAAGAAGGAAAAGTGAAGATGAGTGATAAATTAAGGTATCTTATAATAGGGATAGCAAGCGTCGGTGTCATAGTTGCCGGCATCATGGTGTTTACCACATATAATGAATACAGGAAGGCAGAAGAGGAGTATTCGGGACTGGAACAGTATGTCGGTCAGTCACAACCGTCGGAAGGGGCGGATGAAGGTAATGCTAAAGGCAGTAAGGAAGAGACCAGGGAATTCAGGCAGAATTTTAACAGAGCCGATTTTCCAGATATGGAAATAGATTATGCCGGCCTGCATGATAAGAACCGGGATTACATAGGCTGGATATATGTCGGATCGGCAGGGATAAGCTATCCTGTAGTCCAGGGTGCGGACAATGAATACTATCTCCATAATACTTTCGAAAACAAGCCTAATTTTGCCGGCTGCATATTTATAGACTGCCAGGATAAAGCAGATCTTACCATGTTCAACACTTTCGTTTACGGACATGCCATGAAGAACGGTACAATGTTCGGCAATCTCCGTAAGATCCGAAAGGATCCGTCGCTTGTTAAGAACGATCCGTACATCTATATGTTCATGAAGGACGGTATATACCGATATCAGATCTATTCCTATTATATAGACGAGAAGGAAAGCAATATGTATTATTCGCCGGATAATCTGAAGGAATACCGTCAGTATTTCAGGGACGCCATGGATAGATCAATGGCAGAATGTGAAGCCAAACCGAATGAAGAAGATAATTCGATCACGCTTGTAACGTGTTCCGGTGCCGGTTCACAGAAACAGAGATTCTTTGTGCACGGGATATTTATAGACCGGTATTTATATTAGCGTCATTTTTGCAAAAAAATGTGATAAAAGTGTTGACATATTTGTAAAAAGTGCTATAATCTAACCATAAGATGAATTGAATATTGGCAAACTTATCGAAAGGTAAGGACGCAAAGCTATAGGGTCTAATCCGATAGCCGCAGTCAATGCAGGTACCGTTGCAGGACGTCCGAATAAGTTCCCAAAAGGGTAAGTCGAGGGTTGGTAAACAGGTGTTGAGAGCACTGTTTAACCGGTTTGAGAGATGTAGGATAAGGAGTGTGGCGGTGAGCATAAGGCCGATGTCACGGGTCGATATTTATCGGGGTGACGGGGCGGTCGAAAACGCGGAAGCGGTGAGACGTGGCTAGAGAGAAGATAGCCAGTTGCCGGGCCCGATGGAGGAGTCGGTAAATGCTTGACCTTGATTTAGGAGGGCAGGGACCGAGGAGGAAGGCAGAAGCTTGACCTTGATTTAGGAGAGTGGAGCCGGACGTTTCAGGAAGGTTCGATATGTCGCAAGTTGACCAATATGAGATGAAATCTTATCATCCTATAACAATACATGTTACACAAAACAGCAGGGTCTCCCACCCCTGCTGTTTTGGTTTGCGCATTTCAGACATTCCCCATACTTGACAATATAATTGGATTGACATTATAATTTAGAAATATTTATAACAAATGTTTTGTATTTGTGAGATTAGGAGGGATATTATGAAAAAGAGACTTTTGGCTTTGTTTATGTCTGCTGCAATGGCATGTTCTTTAGCTGCCTGCGGCGGTACGGGAGCAGCGGCTCCGGCTGACGGAGCAGGAGCATCGGAAGCGGCTTCGACGGATGCGGGAACATCTGAGGGCGGCTCGGGTGCCCTTACAGGAACACTTAAGGTAGGTATGATAGGTCCTCTTACAGGTGCGGCAGCTCTTTACGGTAACGCCGTTACAAACGGTACCCAGATCGCAGTTGATGAGATAAATGCGATCAGCGGTGATTTCAAGATGGAATATCAGCCTGAGGATGATGAGCATGATGCCGAGAAATCGGTTAATGCATATAATAAGCTTAAGGACTGGAATGTACAGGCTATCGTAGGCTGCGTTACAACAACTCCCTGTGTGGCTGTTGCGGCTGAGGCCAACAATGACCGTGTGTTCATGCTTACTCCTTCGGCTTCGGCAACATCCGTTACGGAGCAGGGTGATGATATCTTCCAGCTTTGTTTCTCGGATCCCAACCAGGGTTCTGCTTCGGCACAGTACATAAAGGATAACGGCCTTGGAAGTAAGATAGCAATAATCTATAACAATTCAGATGTTTACTCTACGGGAATATACCAGACATTCAGTGCAAAGGCTGCAGAGGTGGGTCTTGAAGTGGTATCTACCACTACATTCACGGATGATACAGCTAACGACTTCTCGGTACAGCTTACGGATGCACAGAAGGCAGGAGCGGATCTTATCTTCCTTCCTATCTATTATACACCTGCTTCACTGATACTCCAGCAGGCAGATGCTATGGGATACAAGGTTCCCATGTTCGGCGTTGACGGTATGGACGGTATCCTCGGACTTGAGGGATTTGATACTAAGCTGGCAGAGGGCGTAATGCTCCTTACTCCTTTCTCGGCAGATGCCAAGGATGAGAAGACAGTTAACTTTGTTAAGAAGTATCAGGACAGCTTCAAGGAAGTTCCTATCCAGTTCGCAGCAGACGGATACGATTGCCCTTATGCTATATATGAGGCTCTTAAGTTCTATGCAGCTAAGAACGGCGGTCTTGATGTTACCGACAAGTCAAATGAAGACATATGTAAGATACTTGTATCCGTATTCTCGGATCCTTCATTCTCGGTTGACGGTATAACAGGTGAGGGAATGACCTGGACTGCAAACGGTGAAGTTAATAAGGCACCTAAGGCAGTTGTTATCAAGGATGGAGTTTATGTAGGACTTTAATAACAGATCTTTGATCGGGAGTAGTTATGTTATCATATCTGATAAACGGGATCAGTCTCGGAAGTGTTTATGCAATAATTGCTCTTGGCTATACCATGGTATATGGTATAGCCAAGATGCTTAATTTCGCGCACGGCGATGTCATCATGATAGGAGGATATATGGCGTTTTGCTCAACCTCCTATTTGGGATGGCCGGTCATTCCGTCCGTGCTTTTTTCAATAATCGTATGTACGATGCTCGGTATAGTTATAGAGAGGCTTGCATACAAGCCCCTCAGGGATGCGAGCTCTCTTGCGGTGCTCATAACGGCTATAGGAGTTTCCTATTTTCTCCAGAATGCGGCATTGCTCATATGGTCGTCCAATCCCAAGGCATTTCCCAACATGGTTGAACTGCCCAATCTTGTTATAGGTGATATACAGATATCATCGGTTGCGATAGTTACGATAATCGCATGTATCGTGATAATGATCGCGCTTACGATGTTCACGACGAAGACTAAGCTTGGTAAGGCAATGCGTGCGGTATCCGAGGACAAGGGTGCGGCACAGTTGATGGGTATAAATGTAAACGCTACGATATCCATGACTTTTGCGATAGGTTCGGGCCTTGCCGCGATAGCGGGTGTACTGTTGTGTTCGGCCTATCCGACACTCATGCCCACGACGGGTGCAATGCCCGGTATCAAGGCTTTTACAGCAGCGGTATTCGGTGGTATAGGATCGATACCGGGGGCTATGCTCGGCGGTATACTGCTTGGGATAATAGAGATATTTGCCAAGGCTTACATTTCAACCCAGTTAAGTGATGCGATCGTATTTGCCGTACTCATCATAGTACTTATAGTTAAACCCACAGGTCTTCTCGGTAAGAAGATGGCCGAGAAAGTCTGAGGAGGTGGCGCTATGAAAAAATTCTCAAAACAGACAATTTCAGGATTTGTAAATTACGGGATAATAGTAGTGTTCTTTTTACTGTTCCAGATACTCTCGGCAACGGGGAATCTCGGAAGCTCCTTAAAGGGCCAGCTTATCCCGATATGCTCATATATAATAATGGCTCTGTCACTTAATCTTGTTGTCGGTATTTCCGGTGAGCTGAGTCTGGGCCACGCGGGCTTTATGTCCGTTGGTGCCTTTACGGGCGTGGTGGTTGCAAACAGCTTATCCACGGCTGTTCCGAACGGGATAGTAAGGCTTTTTGTCGCACTTTTTATCGGAGCTTTTGTTGCAGGTATTGCAGGTATTATCATAGGCATCCCGGTACTTCGTCTGCGAGGCGACTATCTTGCCATAGTTACGCTTGCTTTCGGTGAGATAATAAAGAACGTGCTCAACTGTCTTTACGTCGGGATAGACGGAAGAGGTCTTCATTTTTCGATCAAGGATGAACAGTCGCTTCATATGGAACCCGGAGGAAGGACGATACTTTCCGGACCGATGGGCGCTTTGGGGATCACCAAACTGTCCACGTTTTTTGTCGGGATAATCCTGATACTCCTGGTCCTGTTCTATATACAGAATTTTGTTAATTCAAGACCGGGTCGTGCCATAGCGGCCATAAGGGACAACAGGATAGCAGCCGAAGCCTGCGGGATACCGGTGACCAAATATAAGCTGATGGCATTCGTTACCAGCGCGGCAATGGCGGGATCGGCAGGAGCCCTGTATGCTCTTAATTTTTCGACGGTAGTTCCCAAAAAGTTTGACTTTAATACATCGATCCTGGTGCTCGTGTTTGTGGTTCTTGGAGGCATAGGAAACTTAAGGGGATCGATCATTGCGGCGGCTGTACTTACCGTACTGCCCGAGCTCTTAAGGGAATTCCAGGATTATCGTATGCTCGCGTATGCGATCGTGCTCATCCTTGTCATGCTTGTAACAAATAATGAAAAGGCAATGGCGTTCATAAACGGTAAGATAAAGGCGGTATTTAAGAAACTGCGGAAGGGGGAAGCAAGATGAGTAATAAAGATATAAAGCTTGTACAGCTTCCGAGTCCGAATTTTGTTCCCGAGAGGGATGCGAACAAGCCGCTCATGCTCGAGGTTTCTCACCTTGGCATCGATTTCGGAGGACTTACCGCGGTAAACGATTTCAATATAGGCATGAGCCCGACGGAGATCTCGGGGCTTATAGGGCCAAACGGAGCAGGTAAGACCACGGTATTTAATCTTCTGACCAAGGTATACGAACCTACAAGGGGAACGATACTTCTTGACGGCAGGGATACCCACGGCATGAATACGATCCAGGTCAATCAGGCAGGGATCGCAAGGACTTTCCAGAATATCAGGCTGTTTGACAAGCTTACAGTAGAAGATAATGTAAAGATTGGTTTACATAACAGTATAAAATATCATATGCCTACAGGTGTGTTCCGTCTTCCGAAATACTGGAAGGAGGAGAAGAAGGCACACGATCGGGCAATGGAACTTCTGTCGATCTTCGATATGCAGGACATGGCAAAGTATATCGCGGGATCGCTTCCGTACGGTGCTCAGAGACGTCTTGAGATAGTACGTGCACTTGCGACCAACCCCAAGCTTCTGCTCCTTGATGAGCCCGCAGCAGGCATGAACCCGTCGGAGACATCCGAGCTTATGGAGAATATCGAGAAGATCAGGGATGAATTCCAGATAGCGATCCTTCTTATAGAACATGATATGAACCTTGTAATGGGGGTTTGTGAGAGTATCGCGGTTCTGAATTTCGGTGAGATCATAGCAAAAGGGACTCCGAGTGATATACAGAATAACCCCAAGGTGATAGAAGCTTACCTTGGAAAGCAAAAAGAGGGATGATATGAGTTTACTTAACGTATCCGGACTGGATGTATATTATGGAAGCATACATGCCATAAAGGACATATCTTTTGAAGTTAATGAAGGTGAGATAGTTACGCTTATAGGTGCTAACGGAGCAGGGAAATCAACCACGCTGAATACTATTGCGGGACTGCTCAAGCCCAGGAAGGGAAGCGTTTTGCTGAACGACAAAAACCTTTTGGGTACTCCCGCGCATAAGATCGTAAAAGAAGGGATGGCGCTCTGCCCGGAAGGAAGGCGCATTTTCCAGCAGCTTACCGTAAGGGAGAATCTTGAGATGGGTGCTTATACAGGTGACGGTACCGGTCTTTTGGAAGATCTTGATATGGTAACGGATCTGTTCCCGAGACTTAAGGAACGATATAAGCAGGTTGCCGGAACACTGTCGGGCGGTGAACAGCAGATGCTCGCAATGGGTCGTGCTCTTATGTCGCATCCCAAGATACTTATGCTTGATGAACCTTCTATGGGACTTGCTCCGATCCTTGTGGAGCAGATATTTGATATAATACAGAGGCTTCATTCAAAGGGGACTACGATACTGCTGGTTGAACAGAATGCCCAGATGGCGTTGTCTGTCGCGGACAGAGGATATGTGCTTGAGACGGGCAGGATAGTGACTACCGGAACGGGTAAGGAGCTTCTCAATAATGATTCCGTCAGGAAGGCATATCTCGGCGGTTAAAAAAGTGTTGAAATAGTACTTAAACTGTGTTATTATATCAAAGCGTGTTAATCGAAATACTTATATCTGATAAGGTCTGAGGATTTTTGGACCGGGAGGGATCTATGTTAAGAACAATATTGACGATCGTATTTATACTGATCTGTCTTGCATTATCAACAATAGTACTCGCACAGGAAGGCAAGAGTGCAGGCCTTGGCGCGATCAGCGGTGCGGCCGAGACATACTGGGGCAAGAATAAGGGACGTTCGATGGAAGGCAAGCTTGTTATGATAACAAGGATACTTGCGGTTGCATTTATGGTGTTCACGGTCCTGCTTAATCTTAAGCGGTTCTGATCATCCGTAAATGATATTATCATGAATGTTACGCCCTTAAGGATGCCTTAGGGGCGTTTTTTATAGCACAAGTCAGGATCATGAAGGATAAAAAGAATAAGAGAGAAAAATCGAATAAAAAGGATACAAAGAGCAGATACGAACTCCGTATGCAGATGCTCCTTAAGCTTATGCAGGAAAAGGCTTATGTTCCGATGAAGGAGAAGGAACTTGCGGTTTTTTTGCAGGTGGGGAAAAGGGACAGAAACGAACTGCATAAGATACTTGAGGAACTGCTGGAAGACGGGAAGATCGAAATATCAAAGCGGGGAAGGTACTCCATAGTCGAAGAACCCGAGCCCGAAAAACGCGTGGTAGTCGGCACATATGAGAGATCAAAGAATCATTACGGCTTTGTAATACCCGATGATGCCAGATTGAGCCGCGATATTTTCATACCTGTTGAACGCTCGATGGGTGCAGTGGACGGGCATAAGGTAGTTGTGGAGATAACCGATTTCGGATCGAAGCTTAAAAGCCCGGAGGGCAGGATAACCGAGATACTTGGACATGAGAATGATCCGGGAGTGGATATACTGTCGATCATTAAGGGATATGATCTGCCGGTACAGTTTCCCGAGAAGGTTTTAAAACAGGCGGATAAGGTCCCGGATGAAGTGAGTGATGAGGATCTTAACGGAAGACTGGATCTTAGGGATCAGCGCATGGTGACCATTGATTCCGAGGAAGCAAAGGACTTGGATGATGCGGTCAGTGTATATAAAGACGGCGATAATTATGTTCTCGGAGTACATATAGCCGATGTTACACATTATGTAAGAGAGCATTCGGCTCTTGATAAGGAGGCGCTCAAGAGGGGGACGAGTGTATATCTTGTAGACAGGGTGCTTCCCATGCTGCCGCCGCGTTTAAGTAACGGAATATGTTCGCTTAACGAGAAAGTCGACAGGCTGACCTTAAGCTGTATCATGACTTTTGACAGGTCAGGCAAGCTTCTTGAGCATGAGATAGCGGAAAGCGTTATACGTACGGACAGACGGATGACATACACGGCGGTAAACGCTATAATAGAGGATAATGATAAGGAACTTACGCAAGAATACCGGGAACTTGTGCCGATGTTCTTCATGATGAAGGAATTAGCCGGTATATTGAGACAGAGGCGGAAAAAACGCGGTGCGATAGATTTTGACCTGCCCGAGACGAAGATAACGCTCGATGATAAGGGAAGGCCGGTCGATGTGGGGCCTTATGACAGGAATGAGGCCACGCGGATAATAGAGGATTTCATGCTGGCTGCCAATGAGACCGTAGCAGAGCATTTCAGGCATAAGGATATACCGTTTGTATATCGTGTGCATGAGGATCCGGATCCCGAGAAGATCAGGAAACTTGAACTGCTGATCAACAGATTCGGATACGGTATCAAGGTTAAGGATGATGAGGTCCATCCGAAGGAACTGCAGAAACTGCTTGAGAAGATAAAGGATACACCGCAGGAGGCCATGATAAGTTCCGTTACGCTCCGCTCGATGCAGAGAGCGAAGTACTCGACCGAGTGTCTGGGACATTACGGTCTGGCATGCAAGTATTATTGCCATTTTACGTCTCCGATACGCCGTTATCCCGATCTTCAGATACACAGGATAATAAAGGAGAGCCTGC
>ONRZ01000012.1 GCA_900320345.1 uncultured Lachnospiraceae bacterium
TTGGTCTCCCTGATAAAATACTTACGGTCATCAGGATACACAAGAGTATTTGCCAGTTTTTCTATCATCTCGTTAAAGTTCTTCTCATTCTCCCAGTCAACAAAGTGTTTCCTGAACATTTCACCTATACGATATGTGGTTACGGAAGCTCCGTCCTTATCTTCCATTGCCGTAACGTAGGCAACCCAGTCAAAGTCTCCTGTCAGACCTGTTATGACGGCATCACTCTTAAGAGTCTTCTCAAGGCTCTTCATGTATTCCATTTCGTGAAGGATCTCATCATTACAGTCGATGAAAGCAACGACAACACTGTTTACCTTACCGTCAACATCCATGTCCGCAGTTGAAACACGGAATTCGAAATAGCGTGATTCGGCTGCGTTTATCATCTTCCTGTAACGTACCGCATAGGAGTTGCGCGCTCTTAATTTCTTGCGGATCACAGGTATCATTATCTCATCATACATCTTCTGTTTATCGTCTTCATAAACGAAGTCGCGCACATACTGGTTAAACACCTCGGTGAATCGCGCCCCGAGCCTTATCATATCGCTGTAGCTGCTGTCAACGGTTTTCTCTATGCGGAAGGTCTGGATCTCCTCCGTATTAAGATCCACCTTGTAAACAGATGAATAATCCCTTGCAAGTATCCCTATGACGTCAAAGTTCTGCTGTCTGTGCTCTGATATGCCTATGATCTCCTCATTGGCCTTCTTCAGGCGCTTGCTTGCATTTCTTATGCGTCTGGCCCACACGATCACCATGCCAAGGATAACAAGAAGGACCATTATCACTATCGAAAGGATCAGAACTTCAGGTCTTAAAAACCCTGCAAGCCTGTCTTCCGGAACGGCAGAAGTCTTCGAAATGGCCTCTAAGAGCATAGCTGCCATCGAATATCCCTGCATGGTCACAGATAACCCTCTTATAAAGAGCGTATACAGTGCCGTATTCCCGCGCTTTACACCGATCGCATACTCCATCATCCCGGGAAGCTCTATAAATTTCAGTTTCCTGTATTTGTTGTTATTTCTTATGATGTCTTCAACCGAATAATGCCTTAAGACCGCACATCCGACTTCATCCTCATTCACGGCGTTCAGGCATTCCTCAACGGATGGATACTTGATCAGCATGCTGCTTGTGTAATTGACCATATCATAATAGTGTTCCATTCCGTATTCGGGATATGCTATCGATGCAAAAATACTCTCGGAAAAATCGCCCTTATACACGACCATCATCGTATCCTGCGCAAGATCCTGTGTGGTCGTATATCCGCTGTTTTCGGCAACGTTAAGATATGAAGGTACCGGATAGGCTGCATCTATTTTGTCATTTATAAGATCCGTCTGCATGTCCTCATATTTATCATATGTGATGAATTCAATATCAATATCCGCATTGATATTTGAAAGGAGTGAAGGCACCGCCTCGTAAATAAAACCGTCGGTTTCCCCCGTCTCCTGATCGGCAACACTGTATGGTGCGAAATCCTTAAGAGTTCCGAACCGTATCTTGTCATGACCTTCAAGCCAGTTTTTCTCCGCATCACTCAATTTTGTTTCCAGATCGCCTGACGAATTAAACGTACTCTGAAGTGACTGTAAGAATCCGTCCGTGGAAGAATTTATCGCATCAAGCGCGTTATTGACATCTTTTAAAAGCTCTCTGTTATTGCTGCTGATCGCAAGATAATAATCTATGCTCCCGACCTTTTTGCAGATGGTGAGTCCTGCTTCAGCAGCGCTGCTTCCGGAGAATATCGCACTTACTTCCCCGTTGTTGAGAGCATTTATACATGCCGCAACATTTTCATATTCAACCAGATTACAGATAAGTCCTGCGGTTTCCGACCACCCCTCTGCATAATCCTTTACATTTGAAGGATATGCAACATTCTTGTCCATTAATTTGGATACGATAAGCTCCTCCGAATCCGTATTACCCGGCAAGCACAGATAATAGTCCATCGAATTCATCGGCTGGTTGGGATACAGGACCTGGATCGAATTATCATCTATGCTCTGTCTTGTTTCATCGCTGTCGGCTTCTTCCTTGAGTTTTCTGTAATAGGCGTGTACGCCGAAATCACGCGGCATGCCCGGCATTACATCTATCTTGCCAAGCATGAACTGTTGAAGCAGCGAATTGTAATCACCGTAGGCATACTTGTATTCCCAGCCCGAATAATTCGCTATAGCCTGAAGATAGTTGTACCCGAATCCCTCCTTATCGGGTGTATCATATTTCTCGCCGAAATAACTGCGGTCATAAAAATAAGCAACGGTAACGGTCTTAACACCGTCTTCCGTTGCTCCGAAAACATTCGTTACAGAAATAAGGATGCATGTTAAGAGCATCCCTGCTGCAGCCAAAATGCACAATCCCTTTTTTATCCTGTATATCATGGGCCGCAACCTCATAGTATCAAATGATAAAAGCATCACCGATGCTTTCGAATGTAATTATATCAGAAAATGTTTTCCAAGAATAGCATTATTTGTAACATTTATACAAAAACATAACATGGAACGGATATAAAAAATACCCATGCTTCAGCCTAAAGACGATCAGCATGGGTATATCTTCATAAAGTACTTCAGAATGTAAATTTATCCTCAAAATACCTGGCAAGATCTTCTATCTTTACACGCTCCTGCTCCATCGAATCCCTGTCTCTTACCGTAACCGCGCCGTCGTTCTCCGAGTCAAAATCGTAGGTCACGCAGAACGGAGTTCCGATCTCATCCTGCCTGCGGTAACGCTTTCCGATATTTCCTCTGTCATCAAACTCACAGTTATACTTCTTGGAAAGCTGTGCAAATATCTTCTCGGCTCCTTCGTTAAGTTTTTTGGACAGCGGGAGCACGCCGATCTTTACCGGAGCGATGGCAGGATGGAAATGAAGGACAGTCCTCACATCATTCTTCTCCGCATCAAGTACCTCTTCATCATACGCTTCGCACAGGAAAGCAAGCACAACCCTGTCGGCGCCGAGCGAAGGCTCGACAACATAAGGTATGTACTTTTCATTAAGCTCATCATCAAAATATTCCATGGGTTCGCCCGATGTGTTCTGATGCTGAGTAAGGTCATAATCCGTCCTTGAGGCGATACCCCATAACTCACCCCAGTCCGTGAACGGGAAGGCATACTCTATATCGGTCGTATGATCGCTGTAGAACGATAATTCCTCGGGGTCATGATCGCGAAGCCTTAAATGCTCCTCCTTGAGTCCCAGATCAAGCAGCCACTTATAGCAGAAACTCCTCCAGTATTCAAACCATTCCGTCTGTGTTCCGGGCTTGCAGAAAAATTCAAGCTCCATCTGCTCAAACTCTCTTGTCCTGAATGTGAAGTTACCCGGAGTTATCTCATTACGGAAGCTCTTTCCTATCTGTCCTATACCGAACGGAACCTTCTTGCGCGAGGTACGCTGCACGTTCTTGAAATTAACAAATATACCCTGCGCGGTCTCGGGGCGCAGATAAACAGTATTCTTTGCATCTTCCGTAACACCCTGGAAGGTCTTGAACATAAGATTGAACTGTCTTATATCCGTAAAATTATGCTTACCGCAGGAAGGACACGGGATATTGTTCTCATCGATGAACTGCTTCATTTTTTCGTTACTCCACCCGTCAACGCTTGAATCAAGCGCTATTCCTTTATCTTCACAGTAATTTTCGATCAATTGGTCCGCACGGAAACGCTCACGGCATTCCTTACAGTCCATAAGCGGATCCGAGAAGCTTCCAAGATGTCCCGATGCAACCCATGTCTGCGGGTTCATAAGTATCGCACAGTCCACGCCCACATTATAAGGATTCTCCTGGATGAATTTCTGCCACCATGCCTTCTTTACATTATTCTTAAGTTCAACACCGAGATTTCCGTAATCCCATGTATTTGCAAGTCCTCCGTAGATCTCACTTCCGGGATACACAAAGCCTCTTGATTTTGCAAGTGCAACTATCTTGTCGAGTGTCTTTTCCATAATATTTATCCTTTCATTTAAGAATCAAAGATGATCATTTAAGCACTATATAGCCCAGTCCCACGGAATCCGAAGCCATCCTTGCCTTGTCGTCATCTATTATATCCATATTTGCGGTTGTATATGCGATCTTCTTCGGGAGTTCCACTACCACGGGCTCACTCACGACTACGAGCATACTGTCACCCATGGATTCGAATTCGTACTTCCCTATCGTTTCTTCGTCATCGCCGCGGCCTTTAAGCGTAACATCCGTAGGATACTCCTTAGCCATCGCTTCTCTTATGGTACCGTAGAAGAGATCGACATCATTAAATGCCGCATAATCCTCGTATCCTGCAAACTTTATCTCGGCAGTCGCAACGCCTTCCCGTATCTCCAGAGAATTAAGCTTGGCGGATTTCTCGTCCTTCCCTCTGCAATAATCCTCAAGTTCCCTGTTTATGTCATCCCTGAGTTCATCCTCGCTGTAATAATCCTTATCAAAACTCTCGACGATCCTGTGTGTGATACCGCCCTTATTGTCAATTATGACCGTTGTCTCATTGCGGTCTTCTTCGGATCTGCCGCAGCCTGCACATAAGAGCAGCCCCAAAAAGGCTGCGACCAGAAAAATATATGATTTGAATGTGTATGTTTTCACATTATCCACGCCGAACACTTCTACCCTCATCAAATCTGTCTTTAAACATCATGAAACATTATAACCAACCGCCTGCATATTTTCAACATAGAATTTCCAGTGTCTCAAGCGTCTTGAAATCCCTGTCCGTAAACCGTCTCCTGTACAGATCTCCAAGACTTAAGAGCTCATCTGTCACCTTATCGCTTACCGTAAAAGCATATAATCTCTCTATCGAAGAATCCACAATATATGATACCGCCTTTATTGTCCCCGGAAGATATTCACGGTCTTTGGGGATACCCGGAAATTCACCGTTTACGGCCACTGCTTTTATCTCATAAACGGCTCTTATCAGCCTGTTGTCGATATCAGGATTTGTTAACGCCCTTACCGACTGGAACAGAAGCCTTAACATTTCAACATCATCATTGTTCTCTCTGGTATAATATGCCGCATATTCCAGAAAATACATTCCCAGATACGCACCTTCAAAATCGCTCCTTAACTCCTCAAAATAGAAACTGATATCTGCATCAATGAGATTATATGCGTTTTTTCCCTCATACAGTTTAAAGGTACCGAATGAAAACGGATTTGTCACCGCCAGCATCTTATTGTTCGGACGTCTGGCTCCCCTGCAGAACGCTGTGATCTTCCCGAATTCCTTCGTGAGTATAACTGTTCTTCTGTCATAATCGTTGACGGGAGTGGCCTCCAAGACCATTCCCGTCGCCAAAACATATTCACGCATCAGGTTTATTCTAAAAATTCCTTCCTGTCATAACCGAAGTTCTTAAGCAAAATATCCGAATCACGCCAGTCCTTTCTGACCTTGACCCAGAGTTTCAGGTTGACCTTTTTATCAAGCATCCTCTCGATCTCATACCGCGCGGCCTGACCTATCTTTTTGAGCATCTGTCCCTGCTTACCTATGATTATGCCCTTATGCGATTCCCTTTCGCAGATGACGGTCGCATCGATATGGACTATGTCCTTTTCTTCCTTCATCCTTTCGATAGTTACCGCGATCCCGTGAGGTACTTCCTCATCAAGACATCTTAATGCCTTCTCGCGGATAAGCTCCGCCGTTATCTGACGCTCCGGCTGGTCTGTTACCGTATCCTCATCAAAGAACGGCATACCGTAAGGAAGATATTTGAATATCTGCTCTGTGAGCGTATCAACATTATCTGCCTTAAGTGCACTCACCGGCACCACTTCGGCAAAATCGCAAAGACCTCTGTATACATCTATTATCTTAAACAGGTCGTCACGCTTTACAGTATCGATCTTGTTTATCACAAGAATGACGGGCAGATCAATTTCTCTTAGCTTCTCTGCTATCTGCCTGTCGGACGGTCCTATATACTCTGATGCTTCAACCAGCCACAATACAACATCAACGTCCTTAAGCACGAAGTTCACAGTTTTTATCATGTATTCTCCGAGCCGGTTCTTGGCTTTGTGGATACCCGGCGTATCTAAGAATACTATCTGTCCTTCATCGCTTGTATATACGGTCTGTATCCTGTTCCTTGTCGTCTGAGGTTTATTGCTGGTTATCGCTATCTTCTGTCCTATAAGGCAGTTCATGAGCGTTGACTTGCCCACATTGGGCCTGCCTATTATCGCGGCATAACCCGCCTTAAAATCCTTACTTATCTCCATTTGCCGTTTCCGTATTTACAGCCGAATCTGCCGTTTTATCCAAAGCGCCCGTATTTGCGCTCTGATCGTTTACCGGCTGAGGTCTGCCTTTTGTGTTTCTGTTTGAGGGCCTTCTCTCCTTCTTCGGACGGTCTTTACATTTTCTTACAATAGCCTTGATTATCAGTACTATTATGAATATGACCACGGCCCAAACCAGAAGTATGGGAAGTGCGATCACAAGTCCGACGAAGAAATCAACTATGCCGTTCCCAACCTTCTTGCAGTTTGTGATAAAGCCGTCTCTTAACCGTTCAAGCCTTGTCTGCTCCTCTACCACTACAGGTGTATATTCGATGACCTGGGTGATGCTCAGGTTTATCGTACTGTATGTTGCCTGGTTCTTCATTGCCTTAAGCTGGGAACCGTACGACTGCATCTCATATCTTATGTCGGTAAGTCTTTTCTCCAGTTCGATGATATTTTCCAGCTCATCAGCCTGCTTTAACAGTTCACTTATCCTGTCATATTCGATCTGCAGACTGTCCATCCTGGACTGCATATCGACATATTTAAGAGTCACGTCCTCAGCATTCGAACTCTTGCTTAGCACATTTGACTGTCCCTCTACTTCATCGCAGAACTGATCCAGTTTTTCAACGGGAACCCTTGCCGTGATATTGGCTGTCTTTCTCTCCGAATTCGAATACTTGGTATTATCGACATTCATGCTCTCGATATAGCCGCCGAGTGCATCGACACGTTTCTCAACCTGCTTCATCATCGCATCGACATCCTCGGATTCAACATTCATATAAACTGTCTTTATGAGCATTCTTTTTGATTTCTGATTGGCGCTGTCTTCGATCGCGGATTCATCCACCTGCGCTTCGCCCGCATCACCGTTATCACCCCTGTACTCGGTCGCTTCCTCCGCTACCATCTCGGGTTCTTCGTAATCATAGCTCTTATAAGACTCGTCATAGTCCGCTTCACCGGCATATGCCACCGCATCATTATCATAATATGCACCCTCAGCCATAGGCGCAGCCGACTCTTTGCTACTGCTGCTGCTTCCTCCGCAGCCCGCAAGCATTACCCCTAACACCAGCCCTAAGATCAGTATCCTGTTCTTTTTCATTTTTTCCCTCCCTTTCATTAACTGTTCTGCCCTGTTTATAATAAGGTTTCAACTTTATCAAACAGTGACGCTTCTTTTTCTATCGTCTCCTCGCCTCCGAGAACACAGACTACCGGATCCTTTATCGCCGCTCCGACAAGTCCGGCAAGTTTTCTTATATCCTCTGCCTTTGCACCTAAAACTTCATCGCGTTCCTTCTGTAATTTTTCGTATGTTGTTTTCGTAACATAGGCGATCATTGATCTTAATCCCTTTGCACGCGGTGTCAGCGGGATATCCATGTTCGATATCGTTCCGATTATATATTTATTCATATCCCTCTCATCGGGTGAATATTCACTGATGTATTTTTCCGCTTCCTTAAATATCTTAAGCGTTTCATTAAGATTGGGATCCCTGTAAGATGCAAAATACATCGGTCCGAACTTGGTGTATGAATTCATGCATCCGTACGCGCCTCCCTTGACTCTTACATTTATCCACAGATAATCATAACTCATTATAGTCCTTAATACCTGAAGAGCCCCGGTATATTCAAATCCCGCCTTTCTGTAATCACCCGCAACAGCCACATACTGAACCTTCGCCGATGTTTTATATCCTTCATTTGACGGAGAGATACTTAAGCTGCAGTTTCCCTTTTCCACCGGATCTCTGAAAAGATCATCCATGAACTTAACAGTCTGCTGTGCAAGAAGATCGTTCTGGCTTTTCTCGGCGATATAATCGACCATGAGATTCTCGGGTCTGAAAGCACATACTGCAAATTCCTTAAGTGACTTCTTTAATTCTTCCTTCTTTGTATCGAAGTTCTCTATGATATCATCTAAGAACCTGTAGAATTCTATTCCGTTCGTTTTTTCAACCAGTGCCGCGGATACGGAAAATTTTGACATCGCCCTCATTGCCGCCACTGCATGTCCCGACGACATGAATGTCATCTGCAGGCCCGATCTTGTCATATTCAAAAGTTCTAAAAGTCTTTTATCATCATTGTAATCGGAAGTCCTTATCATCTCGCTTATGATCCCGAACACAAAAGGAAGCTTTTCATACAAAGCCTTGGCTCTTATATCATAAACAACTTTGAAGTCGGAAGGATCCTCTGAATTTACGTGACAGTTCACGCCCGATGATATTCCGCCGCAGTTCTGGTTTATCTCGCTTGCCAGATCGGCATAACTGAAATTCTCCGTACTTACCGAAATGAATATGTTCTGGAACAAACCTATATAAGGAACCAGCCTGTCCGGAACGGAACTTATATCAAATGATAATGTCAGGTAACCGATGCCGTTTGTAAAGATATCATGCGTGAGCAGCAGAGTATCACCTGCATACGATACCTCATTCGTAAAAGGCAGCACCTCCTTCTTGATATCCGATATCTCAAGCAGAGGTATCGTCTCAAGTTCTTCCTTTGTGCTCGGCTCCTCCTGATATCTTAAGAGTTCATTCGTATCTCTTATAAGTTCTTCTATCTGCTCATCCGATAATGAATCCTTATACTTTTTAAGCCTGTCCGCAAGTATGGCGTCCTTTTTTGCGGTAAGTCCCCTTTCGGGCTTAAGTATCACTATTGAGGAATGCTTGTTATCGATAAGATATTTCTTTATAAGATCTTCAAAATAGTCCGTATCGATACGTTCCCTGAGAGCTGCGAACGTATCGTTTTCCTCTATATGTATAAAGGGTTTTTCTTCATCATAGAGCCAGCTGTCAAGAGCCTGGAGCCCATACATCAGTCCCTTGGGATATGAACCGAAATCGGCTTCCCTGTATCTGAATTCATATACATTTATACCTGCCCTGAGCGCCTTCTTATCGAGTCCGTTCTTAACAACGTCTTCAAGAACTTCCCTTACCGTCGATATGAACTCCTCTTCCTTCTCCGGCTCGGAATTTTTGACTATGATCGAGAAGAACGGCTGATAGATCCCGTTTTCGTAAGTACTCAGAACATCCTTGCCAATACCCCTGTCCAGGAGGGCCTGTTTCAGCACTGCTCCCGAGGCTGATAAAAGGGTATACTCAAGTATCTGGAAGGCAATATAAAGTTCCCTGTCAAGTACATTATCTATCACCATGTTATAGGACAGATAAGTATTCTCATCAAGCGGCTCATCCTCGGTAACCGAATACTCTTTTACATATCTTGCCGTCTTTTCAAAGGGACTCTGTACACCGATCTTAGTATCGATATCTATATGCTCGTATCCGGAAAGGTATTCCCTGTCGATATGATCAAGCCTCTCGGCCATATCCATATCACCGTAGAGATATATATAACTGTTCGAAGGATGATAATATTCGCTGTGAAGCCTGAGAAAATCCTCATAGGTCAGTTCCGGTATGATATCGGGATCTCCTCCGGATTCATTAAAATATCCGGTATCCGGAAAGAGCGATCTTATTATCTCACGGTCAAGAGTATCGTCGGGGGAGGAAAAAGCCCCCTTCATCTCATTGTATACAACGCCGTTTATCGTTATCGGATCATCCTTATCCTTTAATTCGTAATGCCAGCCTTCCTGCTTGAATATCTGAGGTCTCTTATATACGTTCGGATTAAAGACCGCATCCAGATATACATCCATGAGATTCTTAAAATCCTTGTCATTGCAGCTTGCAACCGGATAAACCGTCTTATCGGGATAAGTCATCGCGTTAAGAAATGTATTTAACGATCCTTTGGCAAGTTCCACGAACGGATCCTTCGCCGGATACTTCTTAGAGCCGCACAATACGGAATGCTCCATGATATGCTGTACACCCGTACTGTCCTTGGCCGGAGTCCTGAAGCCTATATAGAAAACCTTGTTATCATCATCATTTGCGATAAGGCATATTCTTGCACCGGTTTTCTTATGACGCAGAATACAGCCGTCCGACTTAAGATCTTTAAGCCTCTCTTCGCTGATCACTTCATATGCACTTAATTTCTTTACATTTTCAAAACTCATCTCATCTTCCTCTGTCCTTATATTATAGTTACGAAATACCTTCCGGATCTTTATGGAAAAAGATCATTTTTTTTCATCATATCCTTCTATATAGGGTATAGCATTCCCGGAGAGCCTGATCGTTTCCCTTATATATTCTTCATCCTGTGCAAGTTCCCTTACAAGTTCCTCTACGGTCACAAGCCTCTCCATTTCTTCCGCAAGTTCGCGGGCTCTGTCGTTTAACTCGTTTACGCGTTCAACAACCTTAAGATCAAATTCGTCATCGGAAAAATTCTCCATGATCATCGATTCCATCGAATCCATTATCATCCTGATCATGAACTCATCGACTTCTTGGGCACTCTCGCAGCAGTCAAGCATTCCGGCTCCCGTAAGGACACCGATATTGCCTTCCCCTATAAGGTCTTCCAGCGCGACACCCTGTCCCGCATAGAGCCTGGCAACATCTATGACTTCCTTAAGATACATTTCGGGCAGTCTTGAAACAGCGCTTTCCCTGTCCTTCAATATATCCTCTATAATGCTTTGTCTTTCTTCCTTTTCCGGGATCTTCAGAGAATTGAGTTCATCAATATATATCTTAAGACAATCATCATCTTCGATGCTTAAATGAGGCGTGTCCTCTTTGCTGTCACTTCCGTCCTTACCCTGACCGGAAGCTTTAAGCCTTTCTTCTTCCGTATCAAAAAGGGTTACGTTCTCTTCATCGAGATACTTATATATGAGCAGGAACTGACCTTCTGAAACATTAAGCGGCAGGAACTTATTATGTACCTGCTCCCTGGATATTGTCTCACCCTGGCTTTTTGCAAGGGCCCGAACCTGTATCATTATCTTTTTAAACTGCTGTTCATCCATTATCTACCTCAACCTGCTATCTGACATGCTCATGAGTGAAAAGGTGGTCCTGACAGTACTCGTAATTTCCGTTGCACTTGGAACAGAACCTGAATTCAAGATCCTCCCCGTCATCCTCGGTCCTTCCGCAAATAGCGCATTTATGCTTTGTCACCATGGAAGGTCTGTGTGTCTGGCGTTTGAAATCCTGTCTTCTGTGTACTTCTTTCGGTGATATGTATTTATAATTCCTGGTACTTAGGAAGAACAGTCCGAAATTCAGCAGTGAAGCTATTATCGCTATCTTAGATTCCCAATTGCCCGCAAGGAAATTCACCCCGAGGATCACAGCCGTGAATATCGCTATCCATTTAAGCTTTACGGGTATTATGAACATCATGAGCATCTGTATATCGGGATACTCAACGGCACAGGCAAAGAAGATCGTCAGATATACATAATAAGTCTGAAAATAGTCTCCTATATGGCTTGATAAGATATAGTCCGGATACTTGCCCGTATATCCCGCCACAAAATATGCACCGTACAGGATAAAAGCACCTATGATCGTAAAAAATATGCCTGATAAGATATAAAGGTTAAAACGGAACGTTCCCCAGGTCCTTTCAAGCGTTGTCCCGAAGGACAGAAAGATAAGGAGCAGGAAGATCGCCCAGAAACTGAACTGCGGCGGATATATGATCCATGTAACAAGACGCCATATCTGTCCGTGCAGTATCTTATACGGATCGAGTGATATAAAGTTCAGAAGATCCACCTTAAAGATAACACTCAGAAAATAGAGTACGTAACCTGCCGCATATCCGTATATCAGGTATCTTGCAAGATTGCTTATCGCATACCTTCCGAATTTGCGCTCCAATTTATATAAAAAACCGTTCATGTCATGCTTCCTTATATTTTGCTGATCTTTACAACGTAGTTTAGCATTTACTCCAATAAAAGTAAATATTTGATGTTTTCGTGTTTTTGTAGTAGTATATCAAAGTATGCAAATGGATTGAAAGGCAGTTTAGATGAGCGTTACGGCAAGCAATAATGAATTATATACACTCGGTATAGATATAGGATCGACCACGGTCAAAGTGGCCATTTTGGACGAAGGACATAACATACTGTTTTCCGATTACAAAAGGCATTTTGCTGATATAAGGAAAACGCTTAAGGAACTCATTTCCGATGCGTATGGCAGGCTCGGAGACATGAAGGTCCATCCGATGATAACCGGATCCGGCGGACTGACTTTGGCGAACCACCTTGAGATCCCGTTTGTACAGGAGGTTATCGCGGTTTCAACAGCTCTTAAGGATTACAGTGATAAGGTTGATGTTGCGATCGAACTTGGCGGCGAGGATGCCAAGATCATTTATTTTGAAGGCGGAAACGTCGAACAGAGAATGAACGGTATCTGTGCGGGCGGCACCGGCTCCTTCATAGACCAGATGGCATCCCTTCTACAGACAGATGCGGCAGGATTGAACGAATATGCGAAGGATTACAGATCCTTATATACGATAGCCGCAAGATGCGGTGTATTTGCCAAATCGGATATACAGCCTCTTATAAATGACGGTGCCACCAGAGAAGATCTGTCGGCCTCTATCTTTCAGGCCGTTGTAAACCAGACGATATCCGGTCTTGCATGCGGCAAGCCCATCCGCGGACACGTTGCTTTCCTGGGTGGTCCTCTTCATTTCCTTTCGGAACTTAAGGCAGCATTTGTGCGCACCTTAAAGCTTGATGATGAGCATACGATAGCACCGGATAATTCACATCTTTTTGCCGCGATAGGTTCGGCACTTAATTATAAGGAAGATAATACCATCCTTTTAAGCGGACTTGACGACAAACTGAATTCCGACATCCATATGGAATTTGAGGTCGCCAGGATGGAACCGCTGTTCTCAGACCGTGCCCAGTATGAAGAGTTCGAAGAACGACATAACGCCCACTGTGTGGGCACTGCCGAATTATCCGAATATGAAGGCAACTGTTTTCTCGGTATTGATGCGGGCTCCACTACGACAAAGGCCGCCCTTATCTCGGAAGACGGTTCACTGTTATATTCATTTTACAGCAATAATAACGGAGATCCCCTTGCCACCACACTGCGTGCCGTAAAGGAGATCTATTCCAATCTTCCTCAGGGAGCTTCCATCGTCCATTCCTGTTCGACGGGATACGGTGAGGCTCTTATAAAAGCCGCTTTAATGCTTGACGAGGGCGAAGTCGAAACGGTCGCTCATTATTATGCGGCCGCCTTTTTTGAACCCGAAGTCGACTGCATACTTGATATAGGCGGTCAGGATATGAAATGCATCAGGATAAAGAATAAGACCGTTGATTCTGTCCTGCTTAACGAGGCCTGCAGTTCGGGCTGCGGCTCCTTCATAGAAACCTTTGCAAAATCCTTAAACTACTCCGTTACCGATTTTGCAAAAGAAGCTCTGTTTGCGGAGCATCCGATAGATCTCGGTACGAGATGTACCGTATTTATGAACTCAAAGGTAAAGCAGGCGCAGAAGGAAGGCGCATCCGTATCCGACATTTCCGCAGGTCTTGCGTATTCCGTTATTAAAAATGCACTGTTTAAAGTCATAAAAGTATCTGATGCCTCAACCCTCGGAAGTAAGATAGTTGTACAGGGAGGGACCTTCTATAATGATGCGGTCCTTCGAAGTTTTGAAAAGATCGCGGGATGCGATGCGATCCGACCCGATATAGCCGGTATAATGGGGGCATTCGGCGCTGCTCTTATAGCACGCGAGCGTTATGAAGATAACAAGACGACCACGATGCTTACAATAAAGCAGATCAATGCACTTAAATACGAAACATCCATGGCAAAGTGCAAGGGCTGCACGAACAACTGCCGCCTTACAATAAACAAGTTCAGCGGCGGACGCCAGTATATCTCCGGCAACAGATGCGAACGCGGTCTGGGTAAGACCAAAAATGAAAACAATATACCAAATCTGTTTGAATATAAGGAACGCAGGATATTTAACTATGAGCCGCTCGAGCTGCCCGATGCCAAACGCGGAACCGTAGGCATCCCTCGTGTACTCAACATATATGAGAATTATCCTTTCTGGTTTACTTTCTTTACAAAACTCGGATACAGAGTAGTTCTGTCTCCGCGTTCCTCTCACAAGATCTACGAACTCGGCATCGAATCGATCCCGAGTGAATCGGAATGCTATCCTGCCAAGCTTGCACACGGCCATGTCAAGTGGCTTATCATGCAGGGGATAAAGTACATCTTCTATCCCGCTCTTTTCTACGAGAGGAAGGAACAGGCAGGTGCGACTGATCATTACAACTGTCCGATCGTAACCTCGTACAGTGAAAATATCCGTAATAATATGGACGAGATCATACATGGGGAAGTACGTTTCCATAACCCCTTCCTAAGCTTTGAGAGCTTAAAAATAGTCTCCGATGAGCTGATAGCTTCTTTCCCCGAAATACCTTCGGATGAAGTGTATGCAGCCGCGAAAGACGGATGGGAGGAAATGGAGAAGGCCCGCGAAGAAATATACAGAAAAGGTGAGGAAACTCTTGAATACATTAAGAACAATAACTGCCACGGTATCGTTCTAGCCGGCCGTCCCTATCATATCGACCCCGAGATAAACCACGGCATTCCCGAGATGATAAACTCATATGGGCTTGCAGTTCTTACAGAAGATTCGGTATCTCACTTAAATCCCTGTGAGCGTCCTCTTCTCGTTTCGGATCAATGGATGTATCATTCAAGGCTATATGCCGCTGCCAACTATGTCAAAACAAGAGACGATATCGATCTTGTTCAGCTTAATTCCTTCGGCTGCGGACTCGATGCCGTAACAACCGACCAGGTCTGCGATATCCTCACGGGATCGGGCAAGATCTATACCTGTCTTAAGATAGACGAGGTAAATAACCTCGGTGCTGCCAGGATCCGCATCCGTTCACTCTTGAGTGCGATAAAACTGAAGAAGAAGTTAAACGAATCCCGTACAATAAGTACTTCGGCATATAAACGTGTACTGTTCACGGAAGAGATGGCAAAGAATTATACCATACTCTGCCCCAATATGTCTCCGATACATTTTGACATAATGGAGAAAGCCTTTAATTCATGCGGATATAATCTTATAGTACCCGATAATTCGAACAGAGCGGCTGTCGATGTCGGTCTTAAATTCGTAAACAACGATGCCTGCTATCCTTCACTCATTGTAGTCGGACAGCTTATGGATGCCATCCTTTCGGGTAAATACGATACCGACAGACTGGCTGTCATAATAAGCCAGACAGGAGGCGGCTGCCGTGCGACCAATTACATCGCTTTCATAAGAAGAGCTCTTAAAAATGCAGGTTATGAACATATCCCTGTCATCTCTTTAAATCTCGGTAAGATCGAATCAAACCCGGGATTTAAGATAAATCTCAAGCTGATCAGCAGGCTTGCTTATGCTGCCATTTTCGGAGATATATTCATGCGCTGTCTTTATCGTATGCGTCCCTATGAACTTGAAAAGGGCTCAGCAGACAGGGTACATGAAAAATGGCTGCGCAAATGTCAGGATTTTGTGATACAGCCAAGGCAGAGCTTTAGCGAATTTAATAAGATGTGTCGTGAGATAGTTGCCGATTTTGATGCCATCCCGATAAACGAGGAACTTAAAAAGCCCAAAGTAGGCGTGGTCGGAGAAATCCTGGTCAAATACTCTCCCACTGCCAACAACGATCTTGTAAAACTCATAGAATCAGAAGGTGCCGAAGCCGTGGTCCCCGATCTTATGGATTTCATGCAATACTGTTTCTACTGCCAGGTGTTCAAGGCAGAACATCTCGGCTCTACAAGAATGTCTTCATACCTTTGTTCATTTGCGATTTGGGGAGTTGATCTTCTGCGTCGAAGTGCAAATAAGGCGCTTAGGGAAAGCGTGCATTTCTCCGCGCCGCTGAATATAAAAAAGATCGCAGAATATGCCTCGGATATTGTATCGCTCGGAAATCAGACCGGCGAAGGCTGGTTCCTTACGGGTGAAATGATCGAACTTATACATTCGGGTGTTGAAAACATAGTATGCACACAGCCTTTTGGCTGTCTGCCCAATCATGTTGTGGGAAAAGGTGTTATAAAAGAGATACGAAGACTGCACCCCGACTCAAACATAGTTGCGATAGACTATGATCCGGGTGCGAGCGAAGTCAATCAGCTTAACAGGATCAAACTTATGCTCTCTACAGCCTTCCGAAAGATGGATTCTCAGTAGACCATGCCGAAATTCCTGCTCCTGCGGAACTGCTCAAGCTTATTATGAAATTCTTCGAGCATTTCGGGCATATCCGAATAAAGACCTCTTATATATGCATCTGTCATATTATCGCAGGCATCGGTAAGTTCCTTATATTCGAGTTTTGAACACAGGCGTTTCATACCCTTTAATGTGTATCCGATATAGCTCATCTTGCCGTTATCGCAGAATTCCTTACAGTCGCTGTACATATCTTCAAGAGCATTTACGCTTCTTACCGTTCTCGAACTGCCGATAGCGGGAGTCATATTATCCGTTATCGCATAACGTCTCCACAGCCATCTCGTTAATATGGGATTCAGATTTCCGACGGAAAGCGGCATCTCAATGAAGTCATTAAACTTAACATCCAATAGATCCTTATATACATTAGCCACCGGTTCCGAAAGAATGAATATTATAGGCACTTCGCTGTAATATCCGCTTCCGAGCCCCCTTATCCTTTTTGCCGTTTCTATGCCGTTTAACTTCTCCATTTCAAGATATATAAAAACAGCATCGTAACAGGGATCAAGCATCATATCTATGGCGAGCCTTCCGCCGTTTGCACGGGTTATCTTGATATCATACTGCTCAAGCAGCGATGTATACAGATCAAGATTCTCCTGATCTTCATCCACGATAAGAACATTGACATCCTTGTTGATCAGCTTATTTGCGGTCGACAGATCTTCAGCCCTTTCAAGCACGCCCGGAACTCTTACCGTAGAATCGAGATCATTCCCGATACGGACCGCTTCGTCCTCCTCCGGCATAAAGCTCCTTTCATCCATTGACACTTCATAATTCGGAATGGTTATTATGGAGCACAGTATCTCATCTACACAGTCATAAATGTATTCCACACTCATCACGAGCTTACGCTCCGTAATGGGATAGATCGCCGGAACCATCAGGCCGTCCCTTGCTTCCTTCGATCTTAAGGCTCTCTTGACATCCGCATCCAGTACAAAGACATCCGTAAGCTTCCTTCCCACATAAGTATCCCTGAACAACTGTGAATTTATCAATGCACCCTTGTTCTGATATAGTATCACCTGTTCGTCGTTACATACAAAAATCGCGTCGGTATTATCGGTCTTTAAGACAGAATCAAAATCCTCCTCAAGCAGCATAAAACTTCTGTTTTTAATATTGAGGTCACTCATCAGCTTGAAGGAGACAATGAGCAGTACAAAAAAGACCGGATATCTTACGTTGAAAACGGTATGACATATTGTTTCCGCTATAAGTCCGATAAATGAAGGTATCGTTGCACCAAGTGCGATCTTCATAAGATGTTTCTCACGGGGCTTGATATGAGTCTTATGATAATCCCACAACAGATAACCCATGCATATGTAGTATATAACAATGGGTGTTGCGTAGAAAATGCCCATCGGCACTAATCCGGGTTTAAATTCAAGTCCGGTAATATTGGATTCGTAAACAAAATCCTCCGCCACCAGTTCGGCTATGACCACAAGAAGTGAATAATAACAGAGTATCTCCGTCACTCTTCTGATCCACATCCTCTTATTGGCAAATACATATATCGACTGGTTTATCATTGACGCGAGGATCGCACAGTATGCATACCATGTGATCAGACTGCAGAAATAGATAAGTATGGTTTTTGTGCCGCTTAACATATATTGAACAATATACGCACAAAGTCCTATTATATAGGCATAAGCAAATACAAGAAACCTGTTGAGTCCCTCGTCATTTTTGCTTATGCTTTTATCCTTTACGGTGATCGATATCGTAAACAGAAGGACAACAAACAATATCGATTCCGTAACTATAAGACTGATAACCGCCATACCCAAGTGCTCCGTTTATCGATCAGTGATGGAAGAGCCTCACACCGTTGCAGACCATTGCAATACCGTATTCATCGCAGCAGTCGATCACATCCTGATCCCTTATCGATCCGCCCGGCTGTACCACATACTTTACTCCGCTCTTTGCTCCGCGCTCGATGCTGTCATAGAACGGGAAGAATGCATCCGAACCGAGCACAACTCCATCCATCTTGTCCAGCCATTCGCGCTTTTCCTCATCCGTAAGGCGATCGGGCTTTACCTTGAATATCTTCTGCCATGCTCCGTCCTTTAATACATCCATATATGCTTCACCGATATAATTATCTATGGCATTATCCCTGTCCGCTCTCTTTATCCCGTCAACAAACTGAAGATCCATTACCTTCGGGCACTGACGAAGAAGCCAGTTGTCCGCCTTCTGTCCTGCCAGCCTCACGCAGTGCACTCTTGACTGCTGTCCGGCGCCTATACCGATCGCCTGTCCGTCTTTTACAAAGCATACGGAATTCGACTGAGTATATTTCAGCGTAATAAGGGAGATTATCATATCATGCTTTGCCGATTCGGGTATGTCCTTGTTCTTTGTTACGACATTTGTAAGGAGTGACTCATCGATCTTTACTTCATTCCTTCCCTGCTCAAAGGTGATCCCGAATACATCCTTATGTTCCACCGGCTGCGGCTTGTACTGCGGATCTATCTTTATTATCGTATATGCACCCTTCTTCTTTTCCTTAAGTATCTCAAGCGCTTCGGGTTCATACCCGGGAGCTATTATACCGTCCGAGAACTCCTTCTTGATGATCCTTGCGGCCGATACATCGCAATGGGCGAAAGTTCATCCATGTCCTCGATGAAATATATCTTCTTCATCGTATCGTCAAGCGGCTTTCCTATTGCAGCCCCGGCGGGTGACACATGCTTAAAAGATGTTGCCGCGGGGTAACCCGTAGCCTCCTTAAGTTCCTTCACAAGCTGCCAGCCGTTAAATGCATCGAGAAAATTGATATATCCCGGCTTCCCGTTAAGGACTTCTATGGGAAGCTCCCTTCCGTCATTTACAAAGATCTTAGCCGGTTTCTGATTCGGGTTGCATCCGTATTTTAATTCAAGTTCCTTCATTATCTTTCCTTCCCTTCGGAGTTATTTATTCTTGTTTATTATCCTTGTCTCGTATCTGCCTGTTGCAATATCTATGAACCTTACAAAAAGAGACACCTTGTTGTCTTCATTCAGATTATCCCATACAAGCGAAGTGAATTCATCGATATTTCCCGATATCTCCACAAGCTTCGGCTCACCCTCAAAACTCGGGAGCGGATCACCGTCACCCATATATGTATGGATGAAATGTCCTTCGCCGGCAACAGGATTCTCATACGCAAAAGTATATCTGTTGCACGCATCCGGATTGCCGTTGTTGCTCTTAAGGATAGACATCGCATAATTGAATCTGCCGTTCTCTATATGCATTATACCGGAGATACGCGGTGTGTAATTCGGCGCATCGGGCTCAAACTCACGGCTCCTTAATGTCTGTTCAAAAGTAAGCTGCTTATCCATGCCTTCGTATATCGTATCCGTCTGGTCTCCGTTTGTTACTATAGTCTTATTTCCGAGTACTCTTACCGGAGCATAGATTATGAGTGACGGGTCCGACAGCTTGGCCGGATCAAATGCCTGAGTCCTTATACCTTCACCGTCTTCAACAAATACCCTGTTCCTTGAGTTGACGCTTCTTCCCATAATAAAATATGCGCTCACGGCCTTATCCGGATCTCCTGATCTGCCTATTATGATCCCTCGTCCCGGATAAGCATTTCCCGATAATTCTTCTGCGATCTTTCTTATCTCCATGTCTTCTCCTTTTCATTAAAAGTTCGATCATGCCAACATATCTATGATAACATTAAAGCTTCGGATATTCAATCCGAAGCTTTTCGTTAAGACAATGGTATTGTCCGTATTTTATCTCCCCAACAGCAGGAGCGTTTTATTTTAATCAAGAAGTATTACCTCATTATACAGTTCGGTAAGATCCTTCCTTCCGCTCTTGGTATAATCGATCGCTACCTTGGGATGTCTGTTGAGGAGTCCCGTAAAAAGATACTGCATATCGTACCCCCATTTTACACCCTGTTCACGCATGGGATTGATATATTTCTCGACAAATTTGATCACAGGATACAGATTGTACTTGGGATTATGCAAAAAGCCAATGAGTGACTCAATATAGCAGTTCCCTGCTCCTCTTCCCATTCCCGAATATGTTGCATCCAGATAATCCACTCCGCATCCTACTGCCTCTATGGTGTTCGCAAAAGCCAGCTGCTGGTTGTTATGCGCATGGATACCGACTTTCTTGCCGTATTTCTCGGCAGCATTAAGATACAGGTCTGCGATCCTCGTCATCTGCTCCGGATATATCGATCCGTAACTGTCAACTATATAGAAACACTGTACGGGCGTCTGTCCGAGCATATCAAGAGCAACCGCAACGTCGGTTTCCTGCGCCTGTGATATGGCCATGATATTCACAGTCGTCTCATACCCCTTATCGGCTGCATCCTCTATCATATCAACCGCCTGAGGGATGGTATTTATGTATGTCGCCACGCGGATAAGATCTACAGGGCTCTCGCTCTTCTTATGTATATCGTTTTTATAATCGCAGCGACCGACATCTGCCATAACTGATATCTTGAGCTCGGTCTCATTATCACCTACAACGGCCTTTATATCCTCGTCATCCGAGAATTTCCATTTGCCGAACTTACTCTCATCAAACAGTTCACGGCTCGCCTTGTAACCCATCTCCATGTAGTCAACACCGGCCTTGATATTTGTTATATAAAGCTGTTTTACGAACTCATCGGTAAAGAAGAAATCATTTACCAGTCCGCCATCCCTTAAGGTACAGTCTACCACCTTTATATCCGGGCGCCATCCCATCAGGTTTTTTAATTCTTTCATTATCGCTCCGCCTTTCTATGATGAATGTACTGATAAACACTCTGATTTATTAGTATATCGCTCATAACTTAACATTGCAAGCCGATATTTACTATCTGTTCGACTCCTTTATGAACTTTTCGAGAGCCTCCATGGCTGCACCCTTATCAATAAGTTCCTTAGCCATCTCAACTCCCTTTGCTATTGAATATGACTTGTCCGCTATGTACAGTGCGGCTCCGGCGTTCATTAAGACCGTATCTCTTTTGGGTCCCTTTTCCTTACCGCTCAATATGTCCCTCGTCATCTGAGCATTCTCTTCCGGTGTCCCGCCCTTTAAGGCTTCCTTCTTACATCTGTTGAAGCCGAAGTCTTCCGGTGCTATATCATAGGTCTTATATTCACCGTGGCTGAATTCACATACCGCCGTCGGTCCCACTGCCGTTATCTCATCAAGTTTTTCCTTGCCGTAAACAACCATTCCCTTCTTGACACCAAGTCCGTAAAGTACCCTTGCAAGAGGTTCAACAAGATATTCATCATATACTCCGAGAAGCTGCCTGTTAGGATGGATTGGATTTGTAAGAGGTCCGAGGATATTGAACACAGTCCTGAACCCAAGTTCCTTTCGTATGGCTCCCACATACTTCATCGATGTATGATACTTCTGTGCAAAGAAGAAACAGAACCCCGTCTTATCAAGCAGTTCCAGGCACTTTTCGGGTGACAAGTCTATATTGGCTCCCAGTGCTTCAAGACAGTCTGCGGTACCTGACATTGAAGATGCCGCCCTGTTTCCGTGCTTGGCAACCTTTATTCCTGCGGCAGCTGCAATAAATGCGGATGTTGTTGAGATATTGAAGCTTCCCGCTCTGTCTCCGCCGGTACCTACTATTTCAAACGTATCCATGCCGTGACCGTCAACTGTGAGTGCATGCTCCCTCATGGCCGCTGCACATCCCTTTATCTCATCGATAGTCTCTGCCTTTGTGCTCTTTGTGGACAGTGCCGCAAGAAACGCAGCATTCTGTGTCGGTGTGGTCGAGCCGTCCATTATCTCATTCATAACGGTGTACGCCTCGTCATAAGTAAGGTCTTCCTTCTGTACGATCTTTTCGATTGCTTCCTTGATCATTTTTTGTCCCTCCGTAGTTGTTTTTTTGTTCTTACAGTTCATTAAGTTCTTTTTTGAAACGGGATGCATATTCCTTCGCCGTTTTTGCATCAAACCCGTTTTCTCTCATGATCTTTATAAAATACGAGCCGACTATGCATCCGTCGATGATGTCCTTCATCGGTCTGACATCCGATGCTTCCCTGATACCAAAGCCCATCATCACGGGTATATGTGACTGTTCCTTTACTTTGCTCAAATAGCTTACGACTTCCCTGTGGAAATCGGCAGCCTGGCCGGTCACGCCCATCGATGATACGCAATATACAAAACCTCTGGCTCCGCTTAATATTCCCGGTATACGGTCTTTCGATACTGGTGATACAAGCTCTATCATCAGGGTTGTATCATCACCCTTTAAAGCATCCCTTAACAGATCCTGTTCCTCGATCGGCAGATCCGGGACTATAAGCCCGTCAACGCCTGTCTCCCTGCATTTTGTCACAAAATCTGCAATACCGTAATTTAAGATCGTGTTATAGTACATCATGAATACTACAGGCTGCTCACAGCCGCCCCTTCTCAGTTCATCCATCAGAGCAAAGGTCTTCTTAAGTGTGGCTCCGTTCTGTATTGCTTCATAACTTGCCTGCTGGATAACCGGACCGTCCGCCGTAGGGTCGGAAAACGGGATCCCGAGTTCGATGACATCCGTGATGCCTTCCTGTGCCTTTATTATCTCAGCCGTTCTGCCCATATCCGGAAGGCCGGCGGTAATATATGTTATAAATGCCTTCTCATTATTCTGTTTGAGTTCTTCCATACGTTTTTCTATACGGTTCATTTTTAATCCTCCTAGTTCAGATATCCTTCTCCCTTGAAATATGAAGATATCGTATTCAGATCCTTATCTCCGCGTCCCGAAAGACATATGATCATTGACTGATCCTTCGTCATTTCCTTTGCCTTTTTAAATGCATAAGCGACAGCATGTGCGCTCTCTATCGCCGGTATTATACCTTCAAGCCTTGTAAGTTCCATAAGCGCTTCCATTGCTTCATCATCCGTTATCGGAACATATTTTGCCCTGCCCGTATCATGCAGATATGCGTGCTCGGGTCCTACTCCGGGATAATCAAGACCTGCGGAGATAGAGTGGGCAAGCTGTATGTTCCCGTCTTCATCCTGCAGCAGGTATGACCTTGTACCATGAAGTACGCCCGGTCTTCCCTTCGCCATCGATGCGGCATGTTCTTCGGTATCAACACCCTTTCCCGCAGCCTCAATGCCTATAAGTTCAACATCCTTTTCATCTATAAAATCCGCAAACATCCCTATTGAATTGGAACCGCCTCCCACA
Source organism: uncultured Lachnospiraceae bacterium (assembly GCA_900320345.1). Lineage (GTDB taxonomy): Bacteria > Bacillota > Clostridia > Lachnospirales > Lachnospiraceae > UBA2868. The sequence goes on from ONRZ01000012.1 coordinate 23,781, forward strand.
CATGCCATTACGACATCGGGCAGTCTTCCTTCCGCTTCAAAATGCTGTTTCTTCGCTTCCCTGCTTATGCACGCCTGGAATTCCTTTACCATCTTCGGATAAGGATACGGACCTATTGCCGAACCTATGATGTAGAATGTATCCTCGGCTGTTTTCGCCCATGTCCTTATGGCTTCGTTCGTGGCATCCTTTAATGTATTGCTTCCGGATTCAACGGATACTACCTTTGCCCCGAGCATCTCCATGCGCATCACGTTAAGTGCCTGCCTCTTTACGTCTTCACTTCCCATATAGACCGTACATTCCATATTGAAAAGAGCCGCACCCGTAGCCGTTGCAACACCATGCTGTCCGGCGCCCGTTTCCGCTATAACCTTCGTCTTTCCCATCCTTTTTGCAAGAAGTATCTGTCCGAGCACGTTGTTTATCTTATGCGCTCCCGTATGATTAAGATCTTCACGCTTAAGATATATCTTTGTACCGTATTTCTCACTCAGTCTTCCCGCATAATAAAGCGGAGTCTCCCTTCCGACGTACTGCTTAAGATAATAATGATACTCTTTAATGAATGCAGGATCCTTTATCGCTTCCTCAAATGCCCTGTCGATCTCATCCAAAGTATTCATCAGTGATTCGGATACAAACTGTCCGCCGTATTCTCCGTAATATGCTTTTTTATTCATGCTTTATCTCCTTTGCAGACTTTACTGCATTTACAAAGTCTCTTATCTTTTCCCTTGATTTTCCGTTCTCATCTTCAACTTTCGAACTCACATCCACAACATCGGGTTCAAATATCCCGATCCCTTCCGCGACATTTTGGCTGTCAAGTCCTCCGGCAAGGATGATCTTAAGTCCTTCAAACGGGGAGGATCTGTCTCCGGCCTTTAGTAACCGTCTGCTCTTATGCCAGTTAAAAGGCTTTCCGCTTCCAAACTGCGGCGCATCCATCAGTACTCCCTTGATCTTGCCATCCGCTTTTTTTATAATTTCTTCGTAAAACTTTCGTTTTTCGTACATATCATCTTCTTTGGCGGGATTAAGTGCCATCCATACCGGTATTTCGGCAGCTTTAACAGCTTCTTCACTCATATCCCCATGTATCTGTATGATGTCAAACCCGTGCTCTTCTATGCTTTTTATCAGTGACGCATCGGGAGATACCGTGACCGCGACACGCTTTATCCCCTTATCAAGCCCTCTCATTATCTCTTCCGCCCTTTCAAAGCTTATATTTCTCCTGCTTTTTTCATAGAATACGAAGCCCGCGTAATCAACTCCGTACTCGTTAAGATACCATGCTTCTTCGGGTTTTGTGAGACCGCAGATCTTTATTTCCGTTTTGCTCTCATTCATCCTGTTTATCATTTTTCTTTTGATCCCTTCTTACTCTGTCTCCGATCTTTATCAAAGAGATTTCCAATGGTGCGCAAGTTCTTTGGGATCCCTGCTCTCCATAAATGCACGTCCTATCAGGAAGGCGTCAACACCGGTCTCCTTAAGATATCTGACATCCTCATCACCCATGATACCGCTCTCCGTAACGAATACCTTATCCTCAGGGATGAGTTTCCTTAAGCGCCCTGTAGTCTCAAGCTTTATCGAAAAGTCCTTAAGATCCCTGTTGTTCACACCGATGATCCTCGGGTCCGTCTTAAGTGCCCTCTCGACTTCATTTTCATCATGTGTCTCCACAAGCACATCCAGTTTAAGTTCCCTGGCCAGTGTATAAAAATCTCTCAGCATCGCATCGTCAAGTATCGCTGCGATAAGCAGGACCGCATCCGCCCCTATTGCCTTTGCCTCATAGAACTGATACTCGTCTATCATGAAATCCTTCCTCAGTATCGGGAGGTCCGACTTCTTTCTTATCGTTTTAAGATATTCGATATTGCCGTTAAAATGATCTTCTTCCGTCAGACATGATATGGCATCCACCGAAGCATTGTACTCATCTATCCTTTCAAGCAGATCTATCTTTGATTCGATCCTGCCGAGGCTTGGTGATGCCTTTTTGAATTCACCTATTATCGATATTCCCTGCTTCCTAAGGTTTTCGTAAAAACAGTTCTTTGGTCTTTTTTCATCCTTAAGTTCAGCTTCGGCAAGCTTACGGATCTCCTCAAATGAGACGTTTGATTTATGTTCCTTAAGCCTTATTTTTTTATCTTCGACTATTCTGTCAAGGATCATGATCTTTCCTTCCCTTTCTTTCCGTCGGACCTCTAACTTAGAAATCTAATAAAAAACCCTGCACTTGATCTTTCGATCAAATGCAGGGACAGGTTCATTTCCTGCGGTGCCACCCCGCTTGGTGCCAAAGCACCCTCTCAGTCCGTACTAACATACGACGATCCTATTAACGATGGATCACTCCGTCTTACATACTAAGGATGCTAATGCATCCGTTTCCGCTCGCCCTTAGAAGTCCATTCAGCCGATACATTTTCTTCCGCAATCTCACCGCCTGCGGATCTCTGTATGAAAAGAGGTACTGCCTACTCACTCTTCCTCAACGGTTTAAATACATATAACACTATATAAACTGCCTTGTCAACACTTTTTATAAAAGTTCCGTCTCATCATCCGATGAGATCGCGCTGGTATTGTTTGGATATATCCATTACCGACCGCATGAAAAGGTCATAATACGGTATGAGCTCCGGGTCATCGATATATCCCTCGTTCTTTTTTATAAGTTCCTCTTCCCTCCCCTTGTCAAGAATCGGGATGCCGTTACTTTTTTTATATGCCGCGATACTCTCGGCGCACCTCATTCTCTTTATAAAAAGAGCTGCCATCTGTCTGTCTGTTTCTTCTATCTCTTCCCTTGCTTTGATAAGTTCGCTCATTTTGATCCTTCCTCTTATTCCTCTTTATATCTCACATATCAGATCTGTATATATTCAAAAGCATTTTTATACCATCTAATATCTTTACCGAGTATCGCTATGACATCAAATCTTACGTTATCGGTATCTTTTAACTTCCTTACGACACGAAAATAATCACTGACTCTGGATATCCTTGCCTGTTTCCTTATATCCACAGCCTCTATCGGATCGCCCGAAGAATCATCCTTCCTGTATTTTACTTCGAAAAAGATGTAATACTCTCCGTCATATCCGACAATATCTATCTCTCCGTATCGGCTTCTGAAATTTCTTGAGATTATACTGATACCGTGACTGCCAAGATATGCGGCAGCCATATCCTCATAAATGGAACCTGTTTTTCTTTTGTTCATCTGGGCTTCGTTACCTTACCCTTTATCTTCTCCATCTCATCGACAAATACAAGTATTTCCGCAACCACTTCATATAATTCGGGCGGAATATAATCACCTATCTCAAGCTTACTCAGTGTACCTGCCAGCTTACTGTCCTGATGCAGCGGTACATCGGCTTCCTTCGCCTTCTCTATGATCTTCTCGGCAAGCGCACCTTTACCGCTCGCAACAACTTTGGGCGCAACTTCACCCGGATCATATTCAAGGGCTATGGCCTGTTTTACCTTTGGTCTTTTATCCTTTTCATCCATGAAACTTTTCTCCCGATCCGCTGTTACTATGCCCTTATGTCAAATGTCAGCTTTGAAGCTATGGGACCCGTGACCACTCCGCTGCTCTGTTCCTTTAACATCTCACCCACTACAGTCTTTTTCGGTTCATCCTTGCTCTTTATCGTAACAGAGGTGCTCATATTATAACCTCTTTTCTGAAGCCTTGCATCAAGGATATCTATATGAGACATTATAAGATCCAGAACTTCTTCATCCGCCAGATAAAAGTTGGTATTTACCTTATTCTTCTGCATGGCAACATACACATCCATGGGACCCAGGTTTTCCATGTCAAGATGCAGAAAGGCACTCACATTTCCGTCCTTGTTTGCAAGCTGTTTCTTCTTCGTATAAACATAGAGTTCTCCGTGGGCATTTTCCCTGTTCATTCTTATCGGCAGCTGTACATAGGACATCATCTGGTTTAACTGGTTCATGAAATTTACATTATCATTTATGTTCTGAGCATTTTTAAGGACCTCTGTGCCCGACTGGCCGGCATCCTTTAATATCTCTATCGCTCTCTGTGACTGCTCCGCAAGACGCTTATACAGTTCTTCTATCCGGCCTTCCTTCGCGACATCTTCGGGATTTAGCATCATCTGGTTTAACAGCTGATTTCCGACAAGCTGCTTGAAGTCGGGATTATTAAGTATCCTGGTAAGAGATTCCATCTGCGTTGATGACAGCTTGTGCTCGCCGCTATTATTGTTTATCATGGTCCTTACAAAATCTATAAGGTCACGTACGGACATAGTTCCGTTTGATATATTTCCCAGTTCATCTGCGGGCATCCCGAGTTTTGACAGATCATCAATAAGCCCCTGCATAAGCTTATTCTGGCCATCCTGCATCTGGCCGCCGTTTAACGTCGTACCTCCGTCCTGATTTACGGTGCTCTCACCCATATTGACGGAAGTCTGCATTTCGGGCTCGGCTTCCGAGTCCGGATTAAGCGACACCGCCCAGACATCCTCAACTTCAACCGCCGCATTCTGCTGGACTTCGATCATCGGATTAAGAGGACCGTTTGCCGCTATCTCTACGGACTGAGCTGCAGTTCCGGTTATCTGAGGATTATTGAGTATGGCATTCCAATCCCTGTCACCGCCGTCTACCAGGCTTAGGATATCGCTCGAGAGCTGGAGCTGATCGGTAAGGATAAACTCATTACCCGTCTGTATGATCCCCTCTCCTTCGCCTGCCGTACCGAGCAGTTCGCTAAGTCCGGTTGAAAGCCCCTGAGCATCATTGATTATCTGATGTTCAAAATTCTTATAATTTTCATACTGTCCAATATTCAGTTCATTTACGGGTAGTCCGAGCTTTGTAAGTTCCACCAAAGTCGCGGGATCGGTCACAGGATTTGCATCAAGTACCCTTGCCATACCAAGCAGTGCCTGTCTGTTTACCGGCATGCCTTCATCAAGCATGCTCGATACCATGGCAAGATTTGCCGCAGTAGGACTTAAGCCTGCCTGACTTAAGGCCGTATTGGCCATTGTGTTATTTGAAAGATTGGTATAAAGCGGATGGAGAGCTGTCTGATCACCGTTGCTCGTAACCTGGAACATGAGCTTCTGGCCGACGGTAAGATCCATATTTTTATCAAGATTTGCCGTTAATGTGGCATTATTATCAAGGCGGAGAGTGACTTCTCCGTTCTTCACATCAAGGACTTCACCGCCAAGCACCTGGCCCGGAGCAATAGTTATATTCTGCCCGCCCTGCTGTCCTCCTGCGGTATTTGCAGCACCGGTTATCCCCGCCTGACTGACTGCGCCGTTTGCCGCGGTATTCATCCTGCCGTATGTGTTTATCGCATTAACATCAAGCGCCATTCCCTCTCCCCTGATCTGATCCTATGTAAAGTTCCCTATAAAACTCCTCCTGTGAAGAGCGCAGGGACCGTATTTCTGTATTGCTTCTATATGTTTCCTGGAGCCGTATCCCTTGTTGTCTTCAAAGCCGTATTCCGGGAATTCTTCCGCATATTCCTTCATCATGCGATCCCTTGTGACCTTTGCGATTATAGAGGCAGCACCTATCGAAATGCTCTTTGCATCACCCTTTATTATGGGTACCTGCTTTATCGATACTTCAGGTATTGTGACCGCATCATTAAGAAGGATATCCGGCTTGGGATCCAGCTTTCCGATCGCCTGTCTCATCGCCTCATAGGTGGCCTGCAGGATGTTTATCTCATCAATCCTGTTATTATCCACAAATCCAAGACCGACCGATACAGCCTTGTCCATTATCTCATCATACAACTCTTCTCTTTTTGTTTCGGACAATTTCTTGGAATCATTAACATATAAAATGCAACAATCTTTCGGAAGTATCACCGCACCTGCGACCACCGGGCCTGCAAGAGGTCCCCTTCCGACCTCGTCAATCCCGCATATATAGCGGTATTCCCGGTATTTTCTCTCGTATTCGCTGATACTGTATATACGTTTAAGTTCCGCATTGTATTTTTCAAGATTTTTTTTTGCCCGAAGTACCAGAGCCTGAACACCCGGGCGTTCATCGTCTGCATATTCGTTTATAAATCCTTCGATCCCGTCGATACCTGTCAAGGCAAACTCAGACTTGATCTCCGATATTTTCTTCTCCATTTTTCTTCCCTTCATCGATCTGCTTTACACTACCATTGCGGACTTTCAAGCGATATCCTGCCGAGCCTTCCCGATCTGAAATCATCGAGAAGTAATCCTGCAGCCCGCGATATATCGGGTTCTCCGCCCTTTGCCATGCATTTTCGTTCAACTGCGATCGATGAGAGTGCCTCATGAGGGGACAGCATCTCATCTATGCCGTACCTTTTAGCTATCAAACCCGAATATCCACGATCCCGGCCGCTTAAGTATTCTATGAGTTCACATGCGAGTTCATCTCTGTTTACGATCTCATCATTTATGGAACCGATGAAAGCCAGCCTCATTCCGATCTCCTGATCTTCAAATTTCGGCCATAGCACGCCCGGAGTATCAAGAAGCTCGACGTTCTTATTCAGTCTTATCCACTGTTTCCCCTTGGTCACACCGGGTTTGTTCCCTGTCTTTGCACTCGCCTTACCTGCCAGGGAATTTATGAAAGTTGATTTCCCGACATTTGGGATACCTACTACCATTGCCCTTACCGGACGGTTTTTGATACCTCGCTTTAAGTCACGCTCTGTTTTTGCCGCACAGGCATCCTGTATTGCGGAATTGACCCTGGCAAGTCCGTTTTTCTTCCTTGAATCAAGAAGCACGGTACTCATGCCCTTATCCTCGAAATACCTGTACCAGACCTTGTTTATATTTTCATCCGCAAGATCAGCCTTATTCAGGATGATCATCCTTGCCTTGCCCATGCCGAGCTTATCGATATCGGGATTCCTGCTCGAATACGGGATCCTTGCATCCACAAGCTCGATAACCAGATCGATGAGCTTAATATCTTCCTGCATCATCCTGAAGGCCTTGGTCATATGCCCCGGAAACCACTGATATGCCATTATTCCACTCTTCCCATTCTGGTATCTTCGTATTTCATATGATACCAGACCTTTCCAACGATCATTTCACGAGAAACGTTGCCTATATTAGCACTCCGGCTGTCCTCGCTGTTCTCACGGTTGTCTCCCATGACGAAATATTCATCATCTTTAAGTTCTATAAGATCCGCCGCAACACCGGCTTCGTTTGTTTCCGTATCCATTGCATGCATCTCGCCGTTTATATACACGGATCCCTGCTTTATCTGTATTGTTTCACCCGGGAGTGCAACTATACGCTTAACATACAGATGCGTATTCTCGTCCCCGTTCGGATGAAATGCTATGACATCACCGCGTTTCGGGACGGAAAACTGGTATATTATCTTATTTAACAGCACCTCTTCTCCGTTAAAGAGCGCAGGTTCCATTGAGCT
>ONRZ01000055.1 GCA_900320345.1 uncultured Lachnospiraceae bacterium
GCCATACCCCAGGGTCCGCCCTCGCCTGCTGTCTTCATAACGGCTACCGGTGCGTTCATTGCAGCGGCAAGCATGCTCTGTCCGACTCCCTTGGTCTTGAAGAACCCGCCGTGTCCGTACAGCTTGTCTACCTTGACATTTTCTTCCTTGAACAGGATATCGCAGCCTATCTTAAGAGTGGCGAGCGATGCGTACAGATGCGAACGCATGAAGTTGGCAAGCGTGAACTTCGCATCCGGTGTCCTTACGAACAGAGGACGGCCGGCATTAAGTCCTGTGATAGCCTCACCTGCGTTGTAGTTGTAAGCCAGAAGACCGCCGCAGTTCTTGTCTCCTTCAAGAGCCTTATTGTACAGAAGTCCGTAGAGCTCACCCATATCGGGCTTGTTGCCCTTGGCTTCCTCATATTCCTTAAACAGGTTTACCCATCCGTTAAGATCCGTTGTGCCGTTGTTGCAGTGTGCCATGGCAACCGGAGCTCCGTCGGGCGTCGTTACCATGTCAAGTTCCTCATGCACCTTATTAAGCGATCTCTCGAGTACTACCATTGCAAAGAATGATGTACCTGCGGATACGTTACCTGTCCTCTTTGCAACCGAATTGGTGGCTGCCATTCCCGTTCCGGCATCACCTTCGGGAGGACATAAAGGAATGCCTGCCTCAAGGTCACCTGACGGATCAAGGAAACGAGCACCGTCTTCGGTAAGTTTGCCTGCATCATCGCCGGCATTTAACACCTTCGGAAGTATATCCTCAAGCTTCCATGCAAATCCCTTGCCTGAAATGAGGGCATTGAATTTATCTGTCATCTTTTTGTCAAAATCACGGGTATCATCATTTATCGGGAACATTCCGGAAGCTTCGCCAACACCCATTACCTTCTGTCCCGTCAGCCTCCAGTGTATGTATCCCGCAAGAGTAGTAAAGAAGGTTATATCCTTAACATGATCCTCGCCGTTTAATATAGCCTGATACAGATGAGCAATGCTCCAACGCTGCGGTATGTTAAAATCAAACTCCTTCGTAAGAGCAGCTGCCGCTTCACCCGTTATCGTATTACGCCATGTACGGAAGGGAACAAGCAGCTTCCCGTCCTTATCAAAAGGCAGATAACCATGCATCATTCCGGATATACCGATAGCCGCAAGCTTTTTAAGATCTACGCCGTACTGCTTCTTAACATCCTCCTTAAGATCACGGTAGCAGTCCTGAATCCCGTTATGGATATCATCAAGACTGTAGGTCCATACACCGTTCTCATACCTGTTCTCCCAGTCATGCGCGCCGCTCGCAACGGGAGCAAAGTCCTCTCCTATGAGCACCGCCTTGATCCTTGTCGATCCGAATTCAAGTCCCATGACTGCCTTGCCGCTTTCGATCAATTCCTTAACATTACTCATTTGTAACCCTCCTGATCATTTTTATATTTAACAGCATTTACTCTGTAACGCACTCCTTTGATTATACCCCATGCGGCTTATCCTATAAAGCCCGCTGTATCGTTTATCATAAATATGTCAAACAATATCATTTTAATAACACCTGTATCAAATTTTATTTCATTCGCTCACACATCTTAATCCGAATGATATCCACATCCAGTCGGATCTTGCACCGTATCTGTCTTCCATTTCAACCACACCTTTATCCTTGATCCTCATATCCACCGCATCCATGCCTATATCCGATGCCATCCATATCGGTCTGAACATCTCTTCTTCGCTTATGTAATCGTAGATGTAGATATGCTGGAACCATTTTCTCTCATTCCTGCTGACCCAGAACGGGCGATGGCTTCCGAAACGTCCGACATTGAAGTTTAGAAATATAAGTTCTCTCTTACCGTCCCTGTCGATATCTTCATAAAACACGTTCTGTACCCTGCATATTCCCGGCGACTCAAATATGCACCTGCCGTTCTTGTATGCACGTACCTTACGGTGCTTAAGCTCTATCATATCCGGTCCTTCATCCACGGGATTGTCAGTTTCCTGCAAAGCTTCTTCCCTGCCGTCCGTTATGCATTTCCCGCCTTTAACGTCTATCGTGACATCATGCCATTTTGCCCAGCGCGGGAGCAGACATCCGGTATAATACAAGGCGGCAAAAATAGCGGCAGTCATTGCTGCCGCTATTACTATCGTCATCCCGGTTATAAATATCCTTTTCTTAATAATCCCATTCATGACGTGACCTGTAGCTTTGTGTCCACTCAGGCTGCTTTATGCTTTCATCCTTGTTGAATTCATAATCATGCTCGGGCCATATTCCGATCTTCACCCGCCATTCCTTATCGGTCAGCCTGTCGGATATCGGCCATGCAAATTCATAGAAACTGTATACAGGTCCCCTGCAAACCCTTAATGTACCGTCTACGGGACATATAACGTAAATATCATCCACTCTTCCGGTTCCTATCTCGAGACAGCTTCCGTTGGGATCCGTCGCTACGTCTGCGATTATGGCACCCGGTTTTTCATCTGACCTTGGATATTCATCATCGTTTTCCTTAACCGCATCTGCCCACAGATGCTCAATATCTCCGCCGATATCCCTTATCAGATCATATTCGTCCTTCGACAGTGTCTCATTCCTTAATTCCTTCTCCGATATGATCACAAGCTTCCTTGCAAGTTCTGCCATATGCTTGAGGTTTTCGGCATCATCCTTTTCAAGCATTCCGTAATCATTAAGACCGTTCATCGTACTTTCGGCAAGCAGTGCAAAACGGGAATAAATGACCGGCTCGGGCTCGACATAACCGCGGTCATCCAGCTCCTCGTCCCAGCCGCCGCCCATCTCGGCCATGGCCTGTTTGGAATAAAGGATCGTATCGTGCTTAAGTTCCGCATAACTTCCGAGGAATCCTTCCACTGCCCTCTTGTTCCACTCTTTTGACTGCATGAAGACAGGATAGCCTTCACCCTTTTCTTTAAGTATCGGCCTTAAAGTATTAAGCCACTGTGCATACAGGCTTGCGTTCCACAGTTCGCCGTCTTCCTGCTCTTCTATGCCTTCCCTTAATTCCTGCATCTTCTCGGGATAATTCTTATATTCGGTATCACCCTGCTCATCAAGGATCTCATATGCCGTCTCGGATCCGAGTGCCGCCGGTATGTCAAGCGCATCCGGAAGCATCCTCTTATCTCCGTCTCTGTTCTCCTCAACGCTCCTGTACATAAGCTGCTGGAATACGGTCGCATCTATCGAAAATCTCTGTCCCATGAATCTGAATGATGTGATCACATTCTCTTCGTCGGTCTGCCACACAGGTATCGAATTGATCTTGGGCGGAGCCATATCCTTTGTGAGCGCATAATATTTTTCAAATCCTTTGTCGTTGCCTACAAGCTCGCTCACATCATCTATCCTGCCGTATGCCTTATCTATCGCAGGCTTGAATTCATAGTAAGTATTGTCATCGCTCGCGCCCGCGAAGAAGGATGTTACCGTATATATCCCTTCCCACTTTGACAGTCTCTCATCAGACATGGCAAGTGTCATAAGAAGAGCGCTCCTCATATGATCCTCGCTGCTCTGTTCGAAGGCTCTTCTGCCGTACCACATCATACCCTGAAAATACTTCTCAAGGACCGGATCGTCAGCATAATATCCTCTCGGCTTATACTGGGAGTAGTCCTCAAAACTGCCAAACAGCGGTGATTCGGTCACATCTCCTTTTTCAATTAGGTCAAGTTCATCCGGAACAACGCCCTTTATCTGCGGCAATACCTCGACCTTATCACCTAAGAGTCTGCTTCCTATCGTAAAAAATGCAACGTTACGGAGCGCAGCCCTCTCCCATTCACTTCCTTCAAGTTCCTTGTACTGCCTTAAGGATTCCTCATACATCTCTTTGGAAAGATCCCTTAATTCATCGTACAGCTCATCCTTCTCAAGATTCTTGAGCAGATGCGCAAAATACAGATGGTAGGTATGCATCATGGAATCAACCGTAACAAAACTGGGTGTCTGTCCGTATCTGTTGCTCTCATAGATATCATAAAATTCCAGTCCGCCGCCTTCCATTACAACAAAATGGTTATCGGCAAGCTTCTCCTTCGCAGAGTCCGGAAGATACTCGATATCCTGCTTATTGAAAACATCACTGAGATCCGCTTTTATCCTGTAATCCGGAACGCTCGGAACAAGAGAGTCATCATAATACTGCTCGGCATTCTTATCGATCATCGATGCACGCTCAAGTCCCTTCACCTTACCCGAACCCTTATCGTTCTCAGCCCCGGCATCCTTATTATCCTTACGTCCCTTTTTCGTATCTTTCAGATCGCCCTTCTCTTCATCGCGTCCGGGCCTTTGCTCTTCTTCATAAGCAGCATCCTTCCCGTCAACGGCCAGTTTCTTATAACTGAACACGGCAACAGCCGCTATTATCCCCGACAAAAGAAAAACGAACAATGCCGCACCGATGACAATGGGGATTATCCATTTTTTATTATCGGACTTCCCGGTATCGGCCTTCTTCTCAGGGGCCTTCTCAACCTCCGTTTTCTTCTCGGGGGTCTTTTCCGTTTCCGTCTTCTGCTCCTCCTGCTTAATGAGTTCGCTGCCGCATCCTCCGCAGAAACGTGCGCTATCCTCATTTTCATAATTACATTTAGGACAGATCATATTTTTCACCTCACCTTTAAATACATTAATCTGTATATAAACAGCAATTATATAATAACAGATTTACCCACCGATGTCATTATCCTATGACATTTCGCATCTTTTAAACATTACTCTTGAATTATTATATCCTATATCTTAAATTGTCTTATATGGATATCTATATCGGAAATATAAATGACTATACAACACAGTATCTTACGGGACTTGTTTGTGCCCGCCATGCTAAGGCCTCAGGAAGATACAGGTTCGATGCGGACCGCAGAAGGACCTTGCTGGCACATGCCCTGCTGGATCATGCAGTTTCCGTAAGCCTTCCGGATATGCCTTTACCGACGGATCCCGCTGTCGATGGATACGGCAAGCCGCATATATTCTTGGATGCGGAGCATGAATTCCATTTCTCCCTGTCGCACTCGGGCGACTACTCAATATGCGCCGTCGGAAAAAGCCCTGTCGGAGCAGATATCGAAACCATCGGAAATGATAAGGAACGGATCGCCGAACGCTTCTTTGCAAAAGAGGAACAGGGGTTTATCAAAGATTCGGAAAGCTTCTACCGGATATGGACTCTTAAGGAAAGTTTTATGAAAGCCGTGGGACTTGGCATGAAACTGCCGATGGACTCTTTTACCGTGACCGAGCTTGATGAAGAAACCGGCAGCTGCCGTTTTAAGCCGTGTGGTTCCGATAGTGAAAACACGATCGCCGACAGCCTTAAGGACATTTATTTCGATCATAAAACAGGTTATTACACGATATCCGGAATGACACTGTCAAAAATCCCCGGGTATTCTCTGTCTGTTGCACTTTGCAATACAGGATCCGGGGAAGAGGACATCCCTGCCCTACATTATCCCGTTCTGTGAACTCATGCACACTCATCCTGCATTTTCGGTCTCCATGTCCACCTGCTGTCTTGCGACCAGATCGGCAAAAAAGCCTCTCTTCTCCATGAGTTCATCATATGTGCCTTCTTCGGTTATCTTACCCTTATCTATCACTATGATCCTGTCGCAGTGTCTTATCGTCGACAGCCTGTGTGCGATAACTATCCTTGTACAGTTAAGCGAATCAAGTGATTCGGATACCTTTTTCTGAGTGATATTGTCAAGTGCGCTGGTCGCTTCATCAAACATGAGTATCTTGGGTCTCGGAGCAATGGCACGCGCTATCATGAGACGCTGCTTCTGTCCTCCCGAGATACCGCCCTGGCCTTCCGAGATCATGGTAAACATCCCCATAGGCATTTCCTTGATATCTTCTGCCATCCCGGCAAGTTCCGCCGCATCCCATGCTGCATCCAATGGCAGATATGGTGCGGATATGACGATATTTGAATAGATGTCGCCCTGGAACAGCTTTCCGTCCTGCATAACCGTTCCTATACGGCTCCTAAGTGATTTGAGATCGATACTGCGTATATCCTTGCCGTCATAATATACGGCACCCTTCTGCGGCATCTCGAATCCGAGCAGGATCCTAAGGAGTGTGCTCTTGCCGCATCCTGTTTTTCCGACTATTGCAACATATTCTCCCGGCCTTATCTTAAGTGACAGATCGTCGATCACCAGAGGCATATCATCGCTGTATCGGAATGAGATATTGTTAAGTTCGATCCCGCCCGACAGACGCTCGACGATCGTCTTATCTCCCGATATCTCGGGTTCCGCTTCCATAATAGGTTTTGCCATATTAAGTACGGGACTGATCTGTGCTATCGTAACGGCGATGCCCGCAAGAGACATGAACGCACCGCTCACCATGCCGTACGCCGAATTAAATGCATAATAATCCGATACGGAAACCCCCTGCGACACAGCCTCATAATACATCACGATAGTTCCCGCAAGGGAAACAACCAATGTAACAACCGGATTAACCTTGATAAAAAGAGGCGGATCATAGGTATATTGTGCTTCCTTTGCATATAACTGACCCCATTTTGAAAATGCCCTTTTCTCGGCACCTGCAAGCTTTATCTTCTGTATGCCCGAAACAAGTGCATATCCCAAACCGCTTTCCTTGGCTGTTGCCTCCATCCTCTCTCTGGAAATGCGCATCTGCATCAGCGCCGTCACAACAGAAATGATAACTGTGATCAGCGTGATCATGAGTGCGGGTGCAACAAGTCCGGGAGTGTATTTGAACACCTGACTGATATATATGAGTGAAAATACCGATGTAAGCCCTGTCGACAGTCCGGCATTAAGGAGCATTGACACAAGAGAATTAATGTACTGCGCCCTGTTTGAAAGTTCACCCGAACTGAAATCCTTGAAAAACGAAGCCGGCAGCGACAGTATCCTCATCATTGTCGCCGATTCCACGCTGAGATCGAGCCGGATGCTTATCTTCTGGAGCAGCAGCGACTTTACCGTAGTGAACAGAGCACTGCTTACGGATGTGCATATCATAAATACTGCCATTGCCATAAGAACCCTGAGGCTCTTCTGCTTGAGTATATCCGAAAACAGCATCTTGGAAAACCATGGCGCAAGCATACCGATAAGTATCACGATAAGGCAGAAGACCGCATACCAGATGATACCCGATATTTCGATGTTATCCCATATGAAACGGAGCAGACTTGAAACCCTTAAGGCTTTAGTGGGAAACGGTTTATAGAACACATATGCCTCTTTATCAAAGAGCTCTTCGTTTGAGGCATTTACCCTCTCTTTTTTACCTGTTTCGGGATTCAGGAAGTTATATCCCGCTATAGCTGACGGAATGAGTGCTACTGCACTGCCGTCTGACTTAAACGTGGCGAGCATTGCGCCGGCAGCATCCTTTCTCCATCCCTTCTCAAGTTCCACATCCCTTGCCATGATCCCGCTTGGACGAAGGAGGTATTCAAGCACTTCCTCTATCTCCTCCAAACCTTTCGGTATCTCCTTATGCTCCACTCCGTAATACTTAAGCACATCCTCTATCGCGTCCTTCGTCTGCGTACGCTTGTCATTAAGGGCAGCCGAAAGCCTGCGTCCCATTACGGATCCGGCGATCTTTAAAAACGAGTCCTCGACCGCCTTATCATCGGATTCTTTTCTTGCTTTTATCTGTTCATCGAACCAACCCAATTTTACGGTTCCTCCTACTCCGCCGTTACAAGTTCCGTATACAACCCGTTCTTTTTCATAAGTTCACCGTGCGTTCCTCTTTCAACAACCTTTCCCTTATCAAGCACGATTATCTCATCGCAATCCCGGATCGTCGAAAGGCGGTGCGCAACAACCACACAGGTTATTCCTCTGTCCTTTATGGACTTTACCACCTCATATTCTGTCTTGGCATCAAGTGCGCTGGTAGCCTCATCCATTATTATCACTGTCGGATCCTGTGCGAGTACACGTGCTATCTCCATACGCTGCCTCTGACCGCCCGACAGATCGTGTCCGCCTTCCCTCAGTTTATATGAATAGCCTCCGTCGCGCTGCATGATATCCTCATGGAGCTGCGCATCACGGGCCGCAAGGATCATCTCGAAATCCTCTATCGTTTCATCCCACATCTTGATATTGTTGGCTATCGTATCCTCAAAAAGGATGATATCCTGATCAACGACAGCTACGGATCCCGTGAAAACATTCCTGTCTATCTCCTCTATCTTCCTGCCGTCAAACAGTATCTCACCGTTCCACGGACGGTATAATCCTGAAATAAGCTTGGCAAGGGTCGACTTACCGCATCCCGAAGCCCCGACAAAAGCAACGCTCTGCCCCTGTTTAAGTTCAAGATCAAAGCCTTCTATAAGCGGATCGGAAAGCCTTGAGTACCCGAATGTTATATCCTTCATGACAAAGCTTCCCGAAAGCTTTCCCTTTTTCTCATCAGTATCATTTACCGCCGGATCATCATCTTCATTCACATCGGCCGGATATGACATTACATCCTCGATCCTCTCCATATCCGTACGCATCTCCTGGATAGCCTGACCTGCCGAGATCATTGAGCCTGCCGGGACAAGAAAACTCGTAAGAAACCCCTGGAAGACCATCACCATACCGGGAGTAAAATCGCCATGGATTATAAGACCGACACCGAGGATAAGAACAACATTGTCGGCTATCACCGATATCAGAGCAGGTACGGAGCCTAAATATGCATCAAGTTTTGCGAACTTGACCTGCTGGGTATTAACACTCGCCTGGTAACCGGCCCATTTTCTGAAATAACCGTTCTCCGCTCCGCTTGATTTTATCGTTTCTATCATCTCGATGCCCGATACCGTTGCTGCCGCGAGTTTGCCGCCGTCACGCATCATTACACGGGTTATGTTTATCCTCTTGCCTGAAATAATGCGCGCCGTAAACAGATTGATAAGTACACTTAACAGACCTACGATGGTAAGGATCACAGAATAGCGCAGCATCACGACAAGATAAAATATCATCATGCCCGTATTCATGACAAGCGGTGAAAGTGTATTGACAAAGCTCTCGGCAATGGATGCATTTGTTGCCCTTCTCTGTTCGATATCTCCCGCGAGACGTTGTGAAAAGAACTTCATGGGCAAATGAAGGACATGCCAGAAATATGAAGTATTACCGTAAGCGGCCATCTTGCCGTTTATCTTAAGCGAGTAGATCGCCTGTATCCATAATGATACAACCTGTACTCCCGAAAAAACACTTAAAAGCATCAGAAAAGGAAACAGGAATTGCGGATCTCTCTTTGTCAGCAATTGATCTATAAATACCCTTGAAAATCCGGTGTTTATTATCCCGGCAACAGATGCGAGCATTGTCGTGAGCGCAGTAAAAGCAACTGCTCCTCCCGTACCGTGCATCCTCTTTATCGCATATTGAAGTACGCTCCTCTTTTTACCGGAAGGGACAAATTCCTCTGTCGGTTCAAACATAAGGCATATGCCTGTGAAGCCTTCATCGAAATCCTTCTCCGGAATGGACAAACTGCCTCTTGCCGGATCGTTTATATATACCTTACCGTTCTTAAATCCCGTAACAACTATAAAGTGATTAAAATTCCAGTGCACGATACAGGGGAATTCACCTTCCGGAATCCCTGGCACTCAAGGCCGTAGTTCTTGGCCGCGCGAAGAACATTACCTGCTTTGGAGCCGTCTCTTGATACACCGCAGTCTTCCCTGACCTGTTCAAGCGGTATCCATTTATCATAATATGCCAGCACCATAGCAAGACAGGCAGCGCCGCATTCGAGTGCCTCCATCTGCATGATAACAGGCACCTTCGCAACCCTGCCTTTGACCGGTGATTTTACTTTTTGGTTTTTCTGCTGCTCCACCACTTCATTCTCCTAATTGGTCACAAATGTTATGGGGGCAACCGTTTTTACTTCGCCGTTAGCATCATGTATATCTACTCTTCCGAAAACACCCCAGGCGAGAATTCCCACCATCAGTATCACAGTCGCTATGAGCACTGCCCAGACCGACGGAGTGGTAACTCTGATATAATCATTCAGCTTCTCCGGCGTGGAAACCCGTTCAATACTTTTTTTCCTGAATAACTCCGATCCTTCCATCATTCCTCCGATATGGCTATATGTTCTTTATGTTGGGATCATTAAACGGCGGCTTGACCTGCAAGGATCCGGCAGCCGCAACATTATTAAGTTCATCGTATGACAGCGGTACCATCCTCACACGGGCTTCAACTCCGTCTATGATCTCCTTAAGACTCTCATTCCCTGCAAATCTCTGAAAATCAAACAGTCTTCTAAGTTTTTCTTCCATATTTCCAAACCTCCGCCGAAGTCTTCTGCAAAATACCTTTGTTTATTTATACGCAGAAAACACAAATACGGCAATGATCTATAATAATCCCCTAAGGGCATTCAGCGCACTCTTATGTTTGACCTTTATCATACCGTAGCTTATATCAAGCATATCCGCTATCTCGGTCAGCGAACGGTCATCATAATACCTTAAAACTATTATTTCCTGTTGTTCCTTCGTAAGCTTCTTAAGTGCATTTGCCAGACGCTCAAGTTCTTCCTGCGATATATAACTGTCCTCGATGTTCTCATGCGAAGGCAGTTCTTCCGAAAGTTCCTCCGCATCTCTTCCCTTACGGAAGTGATCGGTCAGTGTATTTCTCATGATAGTATACAGCCATGTTGATACCGATGCCTTCCCGGGATCGAATCCTTCAAACGAACGGCATGCCTTAAGGAAAACCTCGCTTGTTATATCTTCCGCCTCTTCCTTATTGCCGATACGGTTGTACACATATCCGAAAACCTTATTATAGTATTCCTTATACAGCTCTTCCGTTGTAGCGATTCCCATCAGTATGTCTTACACAGCCTTTCGTAATATGTAGATCATATAATATTTTAACCTAAAGATGACAAAATAACCATAATAAAAGCAAAAATATTGGCAAAAATCCCCATGTTTTGATATACTTCATAATCATATCAAAACAACGGAGGGATCATCATGTACAGCTTTGACGCTCAGAAGGCAATGAACGAATGTATAGAATGGATACGCGACTGGTTCGGTAAAAACGGACCCGAATCTCCTGCTGTCATAGGGATTTCCGGCGGCAAGGACTCAACCGTTACCGCAGGACTGTGTACCGCTGCTCTCGGTAAGGACCGTGTGATAGGTGTCCTCATGCCAAACGGGATACAGGCTGACATAAATGATTCTCTCGCAGTCGTAAAGCATCTTGATATCAGGAATTATACCATTGATATTTCAGGTGCGGTATCAGCGCTCCTTAAGGAAATGAACGATAAAAACATAGAGATAACGGATCAGTCCAGGATAAATCTTCCTCCGCGCATACGTATGTCAACCCTGTATGCGGTATCCCAGTGCCATAACGGACGTGTTGCAAATACCTGCAATCTGTCGGAAGACTGGGTCGGATACAGCACCAGATACGGTGATTCCGCCGGAGATTTCAGTCCCCTCTCTCATTTTACCGTGACGGAAGTAAAGCAGATAGGAAAGCTCCTCGGTCTCCCCGTAAACCTCGTTGACAAGACACCTTCGGACGGCCTGTGCGGAAGGACTGATGAAGATAATCTCGGCTTTACTTATGCCGTTCTCGACAGATATATAAGGGAAGGTGTTATAGATGATGATAAGACCAAAGCCCTTATAGACAGAAAGCACGAGCTGAACCTCTTCAAGCTCCAGCTCATGCCATCATTTGAGTTTGATCCGAACCCTGCGGATTGATG
>ONRZ01000247.1 GCA_900320345.1 uncultured Lachnospiraceae bacterium
GGGTTCTTTTGGAAATAAACAAAGAGAACTTGTGATCAATATTGATTTCGATCCGACATCTGCTTCCGAGATCACGGTCAGTGATAACGAAATGCATTCGGTATACGTATATAAACGCGATATCAATACACCGTTACCCGGTAAAGAATACTATATACCGGATAATGCGCAGTTTACGGGCAGGGCAGAAAAGAACGGTTATGTACTTGTGGATTATGACAGTATTTATGAGTATGAAAGCTTCGATAACGATCTGGTTTCATGGAATAAGATAGAAATAGCGGGGGATAACGTAACTGTGGTTCCCCTGCAGGAATATTCCGATGCAATATGGCAGAAGGTTGTGGATCAGGATGTTTATCTTGAAGCTCTTACAGCTCCGTTCATTGATGAGGTGAACATAGAACTTGAAAAACCGGAGACGGGTGAAGGCCTGCCGGAATATCCAGAAGAGATCGATGTCGAGATAGGCGGTGATCTTTACAGCATAGATCCGGAAAGTGTAAGTGTAACATGGACAGCATCCGAAAACAGCATACAGGCTCCGGTTGTCAGAGCGAAGACCACCTATATTGCAGATGTGTGCCTTAGCGCGAATTCGATCAGGGTGTTCGATGAAGACGGAACAGCAGGACGGCTTGATCTAAGATACTTTGCCGATGAGTTTACAGGTATCTATGTAAACAGCGGTATCGGCAGTACGGACAGTGATGTTGCGGATATAGACCTTGCGGTTTTGGAAGACGCGGACGGACTTGCAGACGACATGCATATCTATATAACTTACACGATGACAGGCATGGCGAAATTCCTGTCGGTAGAGCCGCCAGAGGGACTTAATCTGCCATTTAAAGCATCGACAAAAGACAACAGGTTTGAAAATGAAGTTAAACCCAAACTTCCGAAGGAGACCGGTGTATTTGTAAACGACGGAAGTATCCGGACGCTGTCGGTCAACTGGGTGGATGATATCGAGCAGACTATCTATGATGAAGATGGCAGCACGGTAATATATCATATCGTGAACGGAGTGGCTTATGAGAACTTCGGGTATGCGGTAAGTGCGAATGAACTAAACGGACTTGATGATCACAGTATCTACATGAGCGGATATGTTGTGCTCCCGGGTTACTTTGACTATCCCGTGTATCTTGGAGGCGCTGACGAAACAAATATGCCGGAAATCCTTCCGATAAGCGGGGATTATGAACCCACGACACAGGATGTTGTAGTGGATTTCAATACCTTCCCTAAGACGAGCAGTGAGAACAGCGTGGATGTTTACTATAAGATAAACTATTACGAGGATGCAGAAGAGCCCGGATCAGAGGAAGATGAGGATGTACAGAACGATAACAAGGGAGAAACTCAAGGCACATAATGCCAATATGGTAAAGGTTTCGGCGATAGCTGTCGAAAACGGGAACTTCAGGATGAGCAGTATGTCGGAGGAATACTACATGTTCCTTGATAAGCCGACGGCAGATATACCTGAAGAAACGATGGAGGCACTTAATCAGCTCACGATCGAGAGCGGCATGAAGCTTGAGTCGATCAAACTTCCGGAAAACTGCAGGTGGGACAGCAGTATCGATATTTATAAGGTTCAGGACGGTGCCGTGGGCGATCACGTGGAAGCGGTTGTTATCTACAATAACGATCCCGACAATTACGGGGACCTTGTCCTTGGTGTAAGTATTGAGCTTAGGGCGGGAACATATACTATCATGGCAGAAGACTGCACGGCATATCTTGTTGAGGAAGGTAAGGAGCCTGAAGAATGGAAGCAGACAGGAACAGCCATGGCAGGAAACGAGATCTATGTCAGCGCGGATAGTAAGGACAATATGGAGATAAGCGATTGGATAGTGATCGATGATGACGGTACAGAGATTGAATATGAGAATGGGAAAGACGCGGATGACAAGGATGACTTAAGCTCCATAGCATTTTACATGCCGAGTGGAAATGTCATGGTAAAGCCTGTCATGACAAGCAAGGATAAAGTTACGGCCACAGTTAATTCGATCACGATCGATAGGACAAATGCGGATCTTAAGAAAAATGACAGTGCAGTGATAAATGCTTCGGTCATATATGGTGATGCTCCGGCAGATGCAATAAAGCCCGAGATAACATTTAAGTCAAGCGATCCGTCTGTGGTCAGTGTAACCTATAACGGCGGAAGTGCAACAGTAAGGGCATTATCTTCCGGACAGGCTACAGTCTGGGCTTACTGTGCAGATAAGACCGCAGCCTGGAACGGAATCCTGATAACGGATAACACTGCCGTTAAGGGCCAGCCTATAACGCTTAAGGCAAATGATCCGAAGAATGCCTCGGAAGTATTCGTGAGATGGAATATAACAAGCGGCGCAATTCCTGAAAAAGAAGATGAGACAAAGAGCAGCATTAAGATAACACTGCTTACGGATCTTGTTGCGGAAGCGCAGTATGATACCGCGGCGGAGTATAAAGATAAGGGCGACTATGAGCAGGGATCGATCAAGGTTAAGAAGTTTAGCGTAACGCAGACTGATCCCGTGTCGAAAAAGGAGAAGAAGGTAAGCAGGCTCTATGTGGATAAGGATCAGGCGGTGACAGTCAATGCAGCGGCTGAATATGATCCGAAACAGTCCGTCAAGCCGGAAATAGTATTCAGGAGCAGCAATAATGACGTTGCGGTTGTAAAGACTGTAAAGACGGGTGAAGGTACTGCTCAGGCAGTAATAGTAGGATGCAGGACCGGTAATGCCGTAATAACGGCATATTGCGGAAATAAGAGCGCGAAAATAACGGTAACGGTAGGAGATGAGGAAGTTACCGGAATTATTCTGTTCAGCGAGAGAATGTCTCCGAATAAAACCGATGACGGGCAGTATGTTCTTGAACTTAACAGCGGTGAGCAGGAGTTCATAGACCTGAATCTCGATCCGTATAACACGATCGCCGAGACGAAGGTTAAATGGAAGTCTGATGATACAAAGGTCGCAACCGTAAAGGACGGTCTCGTTACCGCACAAATGAAGGACAGAGGACATACTACGATCACGGTGACGACGCAGGTCAAGCCTCTGGGAGCGAAGAAGTGGAAGACGCTCGATCCTGTCAAGATAGTGGTAAGGGTTAAACAGATACCGGTACCGAAGAAGCAAAAACTTGACAAGACCTACAGTATCAGCATGAAGGGAAGTCAGACGTTCGACCTCAATGCAAAAAGGATTAACAGGAAAAATGTCCTGTCGGGCAATACCATACAGGCAACCATGTCAAGAACGTTTGCGGAAGGTGAGAAGGATTTCACATGGGAGTCGACCAACGATGACATTGTCAGGATAGAGAAGTTTACCGTTAAACCGTTACCGTATGCAGGGGGCAAAAAGAGTATTGTTACAGCCGACGTAAAGGCAACCGGGATAGGTACGGCATATATCGTTCTTACCGGTACCGATAAGAACGATAAGACGAAGGTGAACAAGGCAGTCATGAAGGTGGTAGTAAAGGCTACGTCGCCGCAGGTATATTTTACCAATGATGTACTCGGACTTTTGTCGGACGACGGGAAGACACTCACTATAAAGGAAGGCAGCTGCGACAGGCTGTTCTGGGCTGTAATGACTGAGAATGTAAGATACGGTTACAACACCACAGAGAAGGTAAGAATAAGCGGTTCCGGCGGTGTGAGCGTTACAAACGGAGTATTGTACGCAAAGAAGTCTACCAGGCCCGGCAAGCCGGCAAAAGTTACGATCAAATGCGGCAGGTCCAAAACTGAACTTACGGTGATCGTTAAGTAACTGTAGATGCAAGTATTAATACACATATTCCGGGAGGGCTTATATGAGGAAATTTTTAAGAAGCAAAACTATAGCTGTTATTTTGTGTATCGCGATGGCTGTACCTGTTTACGGTGCGGCCGACGAGACACTGTACACGGACGAGTCATATGGTTCTCCCGTAAACGAACTGTCGGAAGAAGAGACCGTTTACGATGAGATACCAATGGATGATACTGCCCGTGATGAGACGGGATATGACGACGGATCATATGGCGGGATCACCATGGAGGAGACCGCTTCGGAAGATATGATTTTTGAGGCCGAAGAGCCGGAAACTCCGGAGGATATTTTTGATGAAACGGTACAGGAAGATGAGTATGCGGATTACGACGAAGGAACAGATCAGGTATTTAATCCCGAATACGTCTCTGATGAGGATATCGAGAGGTTCAAGGCCGACGGTACGTGGGATGAGAAATGCGAGATGATGGAGGAACTTGCCATGGAGCAGGAGGAACTCCAGCAA
>ONRZ01000071.1 GCA_900320345.1 uncultured Lachnospiraceae bacterium
AAGCTTGAATATAACATGTTCCTTGACAGGGCATCTTATGAGCATATGGTATCAAAGGCCGACGGAAACATCATCCGTAAGATAAGATATCTGATACCCATAAACGAGGATGCGTTTTCGGAAGGATATCTTGAAAAGAGGCCCGATATAAAGAAGGCGGTCAGTGACGGAGAGATCAAGATCGAGCTTGATGTTTTCAAGGCACCGTTTGAAGGGACGGTGATCGCCGAGATCGAATTCCCGGATGAGGATTCGGCAAGAAATTACGTACCGGCAGAGTGGTTTGACAAAGAGGTAACGGGCGACCGCAGATACAGCAATGCGTACTGAGCAGTCTTTCGGTGGAGAGCTGACGGTGATGATACTTCTGATACATATAGTTGGGTGTTGATGCATGGAGAACAGATATAAAGAGTGCCTTGAGGTCATCGTTAATCCCGAGGCATCATCCGGAAAGGGCATAAAGACATGGGAGTGTGTCAAGAGCATACTCGATGAGAAAAATGCCCCATATAACGTACATATTCTTGCTGCACCCGGACAGGCGACATATGTTGCCGCAAGGCTTACCAGGGAGCTAAAAGAGGACTGCCACATCCTTGTTATCGGGGGCGACGGTACCTTAAACGAGACGCTTAACGGGATAAAGGATCTTGAACATACGAAGCTCTCATGTGTGAGGTCGGGATCCGGGAGTGATTTTGCCCTCAATATGAAGATCGAAAAGGATGTCGCAAAGTCGGTCATACATCTGCTCGATGAACCGGAGGAGACAGAGATCGATTTCGGAGAGGTAACGGCCGATGACTATCCGCCGAGACGTTTTCTTATAAGCTGCGGAGTCGGATATGATGCGGATATCTGTAAGGAAGTGTCGGAGAGCAGGGTAAAGAAACTGTTCAACCGGATCGGTATCGGAAAACTGTCATATCTGTTCATAGGTATCAAGCAGATCTTCACGAGAAAGAAGACGATGGCGCTCTTATATCTTGATGATAAGAAGCCCATAAGGATACGAAAACTGTTTTTTGTTGTCGGGATGAACCATAAGTATGAAGGCGGAGGCGTACCGTTCTGTCCGGATGCGGATCCGGCGGACGGGATAATGGATGTCTGTCTTGTAAAGGATATGGCAAAACCGCTGCTGCTTCTTGCGGTGGCCATGGTATATTCGGAAAACCATTTAAGATTTAAGAACATTAACTGCTACAGATGCAAGTCCATGTATCTTGCCGCGATGAAGCCGCAGCAGATACACCTTGACGGTGAGACACCTTACGAAGCGCGAAGGATACGGTGGGAAACCAAGGGGAAGTTAAGATTTGTAAAGTAGCTATGACAGAAATATAAGCAACGGGAGAGAGAAGATGAAAGCGATATCATGGAACGTAAACGGACTGAGGGCATGTGTTGACAAGAATTTCATGGAGGATTTTAAGAAACTTGATGCCGACTTATTCTGCCTGCAGGAAACAAAACTCCAGGAGGGACAGATAGAGCTTGACCTTCCGGGCTACCATCAGTACTGGAATTATGCCGAGAAAAAGGGATACAGCGGAACGGCAATATTTACGAAGCGAGAGCCCTTAAGCGTTACCTACGGGATGGGCATAGAAGAGCACGATCATGAAGGCAGGGTGATCACGCTTGAATTCGATGAGTATTATTTCATAACCGTCTATACGCCGAACAGCAAGCAGGAGCTTGAGAGGCTTGAGTACAGACAGCACTGGGAGGATGATTTCAGGGATTATCTGTGCGCCCTTAAGGAGAAGAAACCGGTCATCTTCTGCGGAGACTTAAATGTCGCCCATAAGGAGATCGATCTTAAGAATCCGAAGACCAATCATCATAATGCCGGATTCACGGATGAGGAGAGGGGCAAGATGACACAGCTGCTTGATGCGGGCTTCATAGATACCTTCAGATATTTCTATCCCGATAAAACGGATATCTATTCCTGGTGGTCCTACAGGTTTAAGGCAAGAGAGAAAAATGCGGGGTGGCGTATCGACTATTTCATAGTGTCCGAAGATTTTAAGGACAGGATAAAGGGAGCGTCGATCCATACGGATATCTTCGGTTCGGATCACTGCCCGGTGGAACTTGATTTCGAATAAAAACATGCTGATAAAGTTTTGTCGTATTGAAGCAGACGGAGGAAACCTATGTCGGATAGTTTGATAAACAGGGATTTTTACGAGGCGATCGTAAGATTTGACGAGGATGAAAAGTCGCAGGAATATTACTATAAGATCATGGACAGCCTTACGGGGAAGAAGGATGCGGAAGGTAAGGAAGAGACCGTAAGGGACAGGATACTTAAGGCTTATGCGGTTTTATTCTGCGAGGATACAGGGGTTTTGCCCGGGCAGAAGGCGGATGCCGATGATGTGGCGGGCACTGCCGACCGTTTGTATATCGGGAGTGTCGGATACGATCCGGGGCACTGGTACAGGATGAAATATCATTTTCCGATCATAGATGATGATAATTATGACAGGTTTGCGGCTCTTGTCATCGCAGATCTGAATGCGGGACCTCTGAGGGAGGCTGCGGTAAATGACGGGGATACTCTTGTTGTCGGGGAGGCGGATCCGCTGCATATGACACGCAAGGACAGGATGGAGCAGAAGGTAAAGGCAGTGGGTATAGATTAGGAGGTAAGGCCGGATGAAGATTTATGCGGTTACTTCTGACAAAAAGGAATTAAACCGGTTAAAGACCATCATAGAAAAGCTGAGTCCCGATGCCGAAATATCCTGCCATGACGACCCGCTGTCCGCACTGGCTGAGGCAAGGGAAGGCGCATATCCCGACGTGGCATTTTTACGTCTTGATATGCCTGAACTTAACGGACATGATCTGGGGATGTATCTTAAGGAGATATATCCTTCAGTTAATGTGATCATGATCTCGGATGATAAGGAAGGCGCCTATGATGCGATAAAGATGCACGCGAGCGGATACATCGTGGGGCCGGTTTCGGAAGAGGACGTAAAGAACGAACTCAATGAACTCAGATATCAGGGATCGCGCGGGATAAAGAGCAGGGTATATATCCAGACATTCGGAGACTTCGAGATATTTGTCGACGGGGAGCCGGTATCATTTAAATATACCCGTACCAAGGAAGTCGTGGCGGTGCTTGTAAACAACCGCGGCGCACAGACGACGAACGGCGAGATAATCGCGTCACTGTGGGAGGATGACGGAGATCCGGAGAAGAAGCTTTCATATCTGCGCAACCTGCGGCAGGATCTGCAGAATACACTGACAAGGCATAAGCTTGAAGGCCTTATCATCAAGCAGAGAGGAAGCATGTCTATAGCACCCGACAGGATAGAATGCGATCTGTACGACTGGCTTGAGAAGAAAAAGGAGTCAAAATACCGGTATACGGGCGATTACATGAACCAGTACAGCTGGCCGGAATTTTTCCATGCCGAACTTGATGAGATCAGTTATCAGTTGTATGAGGAATAGTTGTCTGTTGCGTAAGATATGTGATAAAATATTTTGATGGGATTATTCTGCCATCAGAGAGTAAATAAAGCATTTTCATGGGATGATAAGGGTGAGAGATATGGGAATAAATGCGGGAAGGATGATCAGGGCTGCGGCCGGGTTTGTTGCCGCTGTCAGCCTGTGTGTCACTGCTTTTACAACAAATGCCGGCGCTGAGGTTACGAACAGGGACGTGTTCGGAACAGGTGCCGATTACACTTCTATACTTTACGATTCAACAAACGGCATGCCTACCTCGGAAGCAAATGCGATCACACAGAGCGCAGACGGCTTCATATGGCTCGGAGGCTACAGCGGCCTTATCAGGTATGACGGTTCCAATTTTTACCGGTTTGATTCTACGACCGGGATATCCAGTGTGTTCAGCCTGTGTGTCGACAATAAGGACAGGGTTTGGATAGGCACCAACGAAAACGGTGTTGCACTTTACGACAGGGGCGAGATCAAGGTTTTCGGAAGGGTTGAAGGCGTGGCGTCACACTCGGTGCGTGCCCTTATTTCGGACAACAAGGGGAACATCATAGTGGGTACAACACAGGGACTTGCATACATAGACGGCGAGACTCTTGAAATGCGCCCGATAAGCGATCTGCAGCTTAACCAGGAATATATAAACTCTCTAACCAAAGACAGCGAAGGAAACGTATACGGTCTTACTTCGGACGGAGCCGTGTTTACGATATGGGATGACAGGGTGACCGCATATTATCCGCGTGAAGATATAAAGGGAGACCAGGTCAATTCGATCTATGCGGATCCGGATGAGCCGGGAACTCTGTACCTTGGAACGATGGAAGCGGAGATAATGACGGCTTCCGTAAGCGGCAGGGATCTTAAGATCGTAAAAACAAGGTCTGTGGAACCGCAGAAGAATATAAATTCCATGATAAAGACCGGCGGTAATCTGTGGATAACGGCGACAAACGGCCTGGGTTATATAGATGCAAAGGACAGGTATCACGAGATCAAGGATACGCCGATGAATTATTCGATCTCGAATGCGATGACGGATCACGAGGGCAATCTGTGGTTTACATCGACCAGACAGGGCGTTATGAAGATCGTACCCGACAGGTTCATCGATATAAGCAAGTTAGCAGGGCTTGAGTCGAAGGTATACAATTCGACCTGCATAAATGACGGGAAGCTGTATCTGGGAACGGACGGCGGACTTGAGATACTTAACTTAAGCGATTACAGCCTTGTCAAAAATGAACTTACAGGCCTGCTTGAAAATGTCAGGATCCGCTGCGTAAAGAATGATAATGAAGGCAGGATATGGCTGTGTACTCACGGAAGTACGGGACTTGTCTGTTATGATCCAAAGGACGGGTCCGTGAAGATCTACAACGAGGAGAACGGTCTTGATGCCAACCGTGTAAGGGCGTGCATGCCTCTTAAGGACGGAAGCATAGCGGCTGCCACCGGCAACGGTCTGTATATAATCTCAAACGGCAAGGTAAGCGCGCATTACGGAGATGAGAACGGGATAGCCACGACCGAGATCCTTACGGCAGGTGAGGATGATAAGGGCACACTGTATCTGGGCAGTGACGGAGACGGCATCTATGTTATAGAAAACGGAAAAGTATCGCACATCGGTGTTGAGAGCGGACTGACGAGCGAGGTCGTGCTCAGGATCAAATGGGATGAGAAGCACAGGATGCTGTGGATAATCACATCCAACTCCATTGAGTACATGAAGGACGGCGTTATCTATGCAGTAACGAAATTCCCTTATTCGAACAATTACGATATCTTTATCGATGAGCATGACGATGCATGGATACTTGCATCGAACGGCATCTATATCACAACGGTGAAGGATCTTACCGGGAACGATAAGATAGATTTTGATTTCTATAACTTAAGGAGCGGACTTCCGTATATCGCGACCGGAAATTCAAGGGATTATCTGGGTGATGACGGAATGCTGTATATTGCCGGGACGACCGGTATATGTGCCGTAAACATCAATGAGGACGATCCGGAGAGCAAGGAAGTCGGACTCGTGATCCCTTCGGTCGAAGTGGATGACAGGGAGATAATGGTCAAAGCCGGAGACACCATTTCGATACCGGCGGGATGCAAGCGTCTTGTGATCAATGCATATGCCCTTTCCTACGGACTGTCAAACCCCACAATAAGCTACCGCCTGGAAGGCTTTGACAGAGAGCCCATAATCACGAGCAAGCAGGAACTCGGTCAGATAAGTTATACGAACCTTGACGGCGGGCGGTATGTTTTCTCGATGAGTGTCATAAACGACAAGACAGGCGAGAAGAGGGAGTCGATAGCTCTCGGGATAAACAAGGAGCGGTCGGTTTATGACAGCTCGGCATTCTGGCTCATCCTGGTAGTGGCCGGAGTCGTGGTCACGGGTATCGCGATGTGGAGGATGTTTGCGAACAGGCAGCGGGCACTCATCCTTAAGCAGCAGGAAGATAAGAAATTCATCGATCAGATCATGCATACCTTTGCAAAGAGCATAGATCTAAGGGACCAGCAGAACCAGGGACATTCATTCCGTGTTGCGTATTATACGAGGCTTCTTGCGGAGGAACTTAAGGAAAAGAGAGGCTATACGCAGGATCAGATAGACGAATTCTACCATATCGCGCTTATGCATGATATCGGTAAACTGAGCATTCCCGACAGGATACTCAATAAGCCCGAGCGGCTGAATGACGAAGAGTATCAGATCATGAAGACTCATGCGATAAACGGCGCAAACATGCTTAAGAACGTTACGATAGTAAAGAACCTCTCGGTCGGTGCAGGATGCCATCATGAGAGGATGGACGGCAAGGGTTACCCTAAGGGACTTAAGGGAGACGAGATACCCGAGGTTGCAAGGATGATAGCTGTTGCGGATACTTTTGATGCGATGTATTCAACGAGGCCGTACAGAAAACAGCTGGATATAAATGTTGTACTTGATGAGATCAGGCGCATACGCGGAAGCCAGCTTGATGAAGAAGTGGTTGATGCGCTCTTCAGGCTTGCCGAGAAGAACGAACTTGACAAGAACAAGGTTGATGAGGCGGTCAGGAATCTTGATGTAAATAAAGAACACGTTGAAATGGTGGAAGAGGCTGTTGATGATAAGGCCGACAGAGCTAAGGAAGATGAAGAATTCCTCAGCAATCTCGGATTTTAATAAAAGGGGGAGATCTGATGTTAAAACTGTTCACGAACATTGAAAAGAGCAATGAAAGCGGGAAAAAGAAGGAAGCGATGCACCCCATGATACTGATGGTCATTGTGGTCGCGCTGTGTGCATTTTTCACGTATATAATCCCGGCGGGCGAATATGAGAGAGTCATAAACGAGGAGACGGAGAGGGAGACAGTCGTTCCGGACAGTTTCCAGTATGTCGAGAGGACGCCCGCGTCGGTACTCAAGCTTCTTATGTCATTAACCCTCGGGATGCAGGAAGCATCGGGCATCATCTTCTTCCTGCTCATCATAGGAGGGATGTTTGCGATAATAAACGGGACCGGAGCACTTAACGTTGGAATGGCAAACGTGTTAAAACGTCTGAAGGGCAGAGAACTGCTGCTGATCCCGATACTGATGATATGCTTCGGATGCGGCTCGGCATTCTGCGGAAATTTTGAGGAATTCCTTGTCTTTGTTCCTCTTGTTCTCGCCTGCTGCATCACGGTCGGATTTGATTCGCTTACCGCGGTCGGTATCATCTTTATTTCGGCCACGGCAGGATACGCGGGTTCGATAACCAATGCCTTTACCGAAGGTACAGCCCAGAAGATAGCGGATATACCGCTGTTTTCGGGAATGAGTTTAAGGATAGTCCTGTTCATTTCTCTTGAGATCGTGTCCATAGGTTACGTCATGTGGCTTGCACATATGGTAAAGGTGAATCCCAAGTTCTCGGGATCGTATCTGTATGATGAAGAATACAACAAGGGCAAGAAAATAAAACTCGATAATGTGAGCAGGCTTTCCAACCGTCAGATATATGCCCTGATCGTGTTCATGTTCGGAATGATATTTGCCGTATTCGGGATGATCAAATGGGGATATTATGTGGATGAGCTTGCCGCCATTTTCCTTGCCGTCGGGATAATCGGAGGAGCCGTGGGCGGACTTAAGCCCAAGGATATCTGCGAATATTTCGTTAAGGGATGCAAGGATATGATACTCCCGTGCATCATGATAGGTCTTGCAAATGCGGCGATAGTCATACTTAATGATGCGGATGTCTTAGACACCGTGCTTCATTCGCTTTCGGGCATCCTTCAGAAGTTCCCTGAATCGGTGATGCCGATAGGGATGTTCATTTTCCATGAACTGTTCAATATCATAGTTCCGTCGGGGTCGGCACAGGCATCGATCACCATGCCGCTTATGACCGCACTTGCCGACAAGGTAGGGATGACCAGACAGACCGCCGTGCTCGCATATCAGCTGGGAGATGCATTTACCAATATAATGGTTCCGACGGGCGGTGAGATCCTTGCGGCACTTGCGATATGCAAGGTACCCTTCGGCAAGTGGGTAAAATACCTGTTCCCGCTGTTCGTGATCTGGTGGCTGGTTGCCTTTGTATTCCTTCTGTACGCATCAAGCACAGGATTCGGACCCATATAAGACGGTAAAAGGGTGAGATGAGATGATAAAGCAGTTCAGGAAACTCGTAAGAAG
>ONRZ01000223.1 GCA_900320345.1 uncultured Lachnospiraceae bacterium
GTCTGCAAGTTCCTTGGCATCTGCTCCGTTAAGGCAGTCGTCTATAATCTTGCCGATGTTCTCGAAGTTGTCCTTGGTAAGAAGTCTGCCGATCTTGGGGAGGATAGTATAAGTCCAAAGCTCCTGATCGTCCCAGGAACAGTCATACTGTGTCCAGTCGGAGCTGGGATCGGTGTAGATGATGGGCTTATTAAATACGAGTGAGAAGTCGAAGACGACACCCGAGAAGTCGGAGATAAGGATATCCGCTTCATTTAGGACATCGAAGTTGTCGGGATCCCTGTTCCATCTGATCTTATCGGAATCAGGGAACTTAGCCATAAGATCGTCCATGAGTTCCTTCTCGGACGTAAATGACTGGGGGTGAGGTCTTATTATGATGCGGTAGCCCGTCTTGAGAAGATTCTCGATGAAGGGCGCTCCGTATGCCGTAAGGATACCGTTGTTGCCCCACGAAGGTGCGAGGAGTACAACGGGGTCTTTCTTGTCGGTTTCTCGACGATTAGTATTCTCGAGGCGCTCGAGCATTTTGTCCATGTAAGGGATGCCCGCAAGCTTAAGATCCTTGGCAGGGATCTCACGCATCTTCTCGAGGCGGCGGATCTCGTCGATCTGATACTGACCGGACAGAAGGACCGCATCGTAGAAGTCGAGTCCGAACATCTTATATGTGGTAATGTCGTTTGCCATATGAGGCATATGAACGTAATACTTAACACTCTTGGATCTTTTCCACTGGAATACGTCAAGGCTCGGTGTGGTGGAAAGTACTATATCGGCCTTAAGAAGATTCATACGGGAGATAGCCTTGTTGCCTTCTCCGATGAACTCGGCATGGACGTGCTTGTATTCTTTGGTAAGAGCCGGATCGTCGGGGCTCGCCGTCAGGAAATGGATCTCCTTGCCTCTTTTCTCGAATTCGTCGCAGACGGGACCGAATACGTTCCAGTAGCGCTTGCCTTCCGAGAAGACGGCTATGGGCATTACATTAGAATCCGTACTCTTGCTTCTGCCGCCTGTGAACAGGAATTTAAGCTTGATCCAGAAAGCTCTTAAAGCAAATACCAGTACACCGGTGATACCGATGATGATGGAAAAGAGCATGCTGCCCGTTCCGGGGTCAATGTATAAAAGCTTATCTATCATAAATAAATCCTGCCTTTATATAGATCAATGAACATAATTATATGACACTCCCATTAATAATTCTAATATCACTCGGAACAGTAATCCCAACAGTCTGCATTGCGTATGTCGTTTCCGCGGAAGGATACCCAGAAACTGTCCGGTTCATCGTTGAACTGATAACTGTTATTGAAAGCGACATTCCATTCCCCGGTAATGTATATCAGATGTTCGCCGGTTTTGTCGAATTCCGTGATCGGATTGCCGGTGAACGGGTTAACGGGATCATCTATTACTCCGTTAAGTGTAAGGAAGGGAGTATCGGCGTTGGTCATGAAATCATCTGATACTTCAAATTCTGTTGCTCCGAAGTCTTTTACCATGAGAACCGGATTGAATGACTGAACATTAATGTCCGGATAGTCGAGCATCAGATCATCGAATTGGGGCAGGTTATATCCGTGATCTGCTACGATTATGATCCTGGTGTTATCGTAAAGACCGTTATCTCTTAAGTAATCAAACCACTGACCGAGTTCTATGCATGCTGCTACTGAACACTCATATTGGGCATAGTTCTGAAAGCTGCTGTCCATATGCATGGTTATTCCTTCGACTGTAAACCTGTCCTCGTGTGATGCATCATAGTCCGTATTGTCTATATTTACGGCAGGGAGATATTCCGGTTCCTGCAGCAAAGTGATTTCGTGGGCAGTACAGTTGGAAAACATGAAGAAGCAGTTACGGGGATCTTCCTGTATATCAATAATATCCGGCAAGGCATCCAGGGCCGTGTACTCCTGAACATAAGGTGCAAATAACCCTGTTTGAGTATGTAATGTTGTGCCCCGGTATGTATTATCATCAGTTCCCAAATAGTAATTGTCAACTCCGTAGTATGATCCTGATGTGTATATAAAAGGCTGGAACAGATACGGCATTGTCTTCATCAGTCCGAAGCAAAACAGATTCCTGTTAAGGCGGTATTCAAATGCTTCACCTTCATCGGACAGCAGGTCGCTCCTGTCGTTGAATGTTCCTGACATGAGAAATGCATTGATGTTGTCATCATAATCATAAATGCCTACATCGGGGATCCATTCATAATTGGCATAAGAAGGATCTCCTACAGAGACATTCCATCCTTCGTCGGAGAAGATTGTCGGCAGGACTCTTAATGCTTCGTTATGCTTGTCAACCAGGAGTTCGTCGGATCTGGAGTTGATCATATAAGGTGTGTATTCATATCCTCCGTAAAGTGCGGGAGAGGCAACATTGGTGCATCCTCCGTATGAAAGAGTATTGGGATAGAATACGAAGCCGTCAAACTGTTCTGCAACATCGGGTCTTTCGTTGAAGATATAAGGCATATACGATCCCTGCAGACGGTCCATCATTATCACTATTACATTTTGACCGGTCCTGGTCAGCGGAACGACAACATCCTCCGGATCGAAAGTATTGTAGTTGTTGCTGCTGTTTATGACGTTGATGATAATGAATGTATTAAACAGGGAA
>ONRZ01000021.1 GCA_900320345.1 uncultured Lachnospiraceae bacterium
TGGAGTTTGTATTATACGAACAGAAGGATGCGATCGGCATCATAACCATCAACCGCGAGAAGGCGTTGAATGCCTTGAATTCGCAGGTGCTTGATGAACTTAATGAGGCATTTGATGCCGTTGATCTTAATACCGTAAGGTGTCTTATCCTTACAGGTGCAGGTGAGAAATCTTTCGTGGCCGGTGCCGATATAGGTGAGATGTCAACCCTTACCAAGGCTGAGGGTGAGGCTTTCGGCAAGAAGGGTAATGATGTGTTCAGGAAGATAGAGACCTTCCCTATCCCTGTTATAGCAGCAATAAACGGATTTGCACTCGGCGGCGGATGTGAGATATCGATGAGCTGTGACATCAGGATCTGTTCCGAGAACGCAATGTTCGGACAGCCTGAGGTTGGCCTTGGTATTACACCCGGATTTGGCGGAACTCAGAGGCTTGCACGTCTTGTGGGTGCGGGTATGGCAAAGCAGCTTATCTACACGGCACGCAACATTAAGGCTGACGAAGCATATCGCATAGGTCTTGTTAATGATGTGATAAAGGCTACCGTTGATGAGGCAGGCAATATCACTGCTTCAGCCAAGGATAACCTTATGGCAGCGGCCGAGAAGATGGCAGCTGCGATTGCAAAGAACGCTCCCATTGCAGTACGTAACTGCAAGAAGGCAATAAATGACGGACTCGAGGTTGATATGGACAAGGCCATCGTTATCGAGGAGAAGCTCTTCGGTGACTGCTTCGAGACCGAGGACCAGAAGGCCGGTATGGGTAACTTCCTAAAGAAGAAGGATGATCCGACCAAGGTTAAGGTAGTAGAGTTTATGAATAAGTAATTCAGGGTATAAGGTCAACCGTTCCAATGCGTAAGCATTTGGAATGATTGACTTTCGCCCTTTATATCAAACAAATATTTAAATGGAGGAAACAAATATGAAGGTTGGTGTGATCGGTGCCGGAACAATGGGTTCGGGTATAGCACAGGCATTTGCCCAGTGCGACAAGGTAGATACTGTCTACTTATGCGATATCAAACAGGAATTTGCTGACGGCGGTAAGGCTAAGGTTCAGAAGGCTATGGACAAGCTTGTTGCCAAGCAGAAGAAGACACAGGAAGAGGCTGATGCTATAATGGCCAAGTTCAAGACAGGTCTCAATGATATCTGTGTTGACGCGGATCTTATCGTTGAAGCGGCTCTTGAAGTAATGGATATCAAGAAGGAATGCTTTAAGAATCTCATGGAGAATATCGTAAAGAATCCCGATTGTGTATTCGCTTCAAATACATCATCATTATCAATAACCGAGATCGGTGCAGGTCTTCCCAAGCCGATAGTAGGTATGCATTTCTTCAATCCCGCACCTGTAATGAAGCTCATCGAGGTTATAGCCGGTGCAAATACACCCAAGGAATTAGTAGAGAAGGTTAATGAGATATCAAGGGATCTCGGCAAGACACCCGTACAGGTTAACGAGGCTCCCGGTTTTGTTGTTAACAGGATCCTTATCCCTCTTATCAATGAAGGTATCACCGTATATGCTGAAGGCGTATCGGATATCGAGGGTATTGATACCGCAATGAAGCTTGGATGCAATCATCCGATGGGTCCCCTGGAACTCGGCGATTATGTAGGTCTTGATATCGTTCTTGCCATCATGGATGTTATCTATAAGGAGACAGGTGATCCGAAGTACCGTGCATGTCCTCTTCTCCGTAAGATGGTCAGGGCAAAACAGCTCGGTGTTAAGACGGGTATCGGTTTCTACAACTATGCAGACGGCGGCAAGGTACCTGTAGATAAATAGGACGGAAACATGATCATGAGAGTGCGAAGCACGGAGTGATCCGGTTATCGTAGAAAATAATATATGGAGGATATATATCATGGATTTTTCTTTATCAAAAGAACATGAAATGGCGAGACAGTTATTCAAGGATTTCGCCGAGAACGAAGTTAAGCCTCTTGCTCAGGAGATAGACGAGCAGCACAGGTTCCCCAGGGAGACTGTTGACAAGATGGCTAAGTATGGTTTCTTAGGCATTCCCGTTCCCAAGGAGTACGGCGGACAGGGATGTGATATCCTTACATACGCTATGTGTGTAGAGGAACTTTCAAAAGTTTGCGGTACGACAGGCGTTATTGTATCGGCACATACTTCACTTTGTGTTGACCCGATCATGACCTTCGGTACCGAGGAACAGAAGCAGAAATATGCAGTACCGCTTGCAAAGGGCGAGAAGCTGGGAGCTTTCGGTCTTACCGAGCCCGGTGCCGGTACTGATGCCCAGGGTCAGCAGACCAAGGCCGTTCTTGACGGAGACGAGTGGATCTTAAACGGATCCAAGTGCTTCATCACCAACGGTAAGGAAGCTGACGTATATGTTATCTTTGCCGTTACCGGCAAGATCGAGAAGCGCGGTAAGATGATGAAGGAGATCTCGGCATTCATCGTTGAGAAGGGAACTCCCGGATTCACCTTCGGTACCAAGGAAAATAAGATGGGTATCTGCGGTTCATCGACATATGAGCTTATCTTCACCGACTGCCGTATCCCGAAGGACAACCTTCTCGGTAAGCAGGGCAAGGGCTTTAATATAGCAATGCATACTCTTGACGGCGGACGTATCGGTATCGCTGCTCAGGCACTCGGACTTGCGGCAGGCGCTCTTGAAACGACTATCAATTACGTTAAGGAGAGGAAGCAGTTCGGACGTGCGATCGGTGCATTCCAGAATACACAGTTCCAGCTTGCTGATATGGCTACAAAGGTTGAAGCGGCAAGGATGCTCGTTTACAAGGCAGCAAGGGCTAAAGACCAGTACCAGAAGGATGGCAAGACATCTTACTCGGTAGAAGCAGCCATGGCTAAGTTATGTGCAGCAGAGGTTGCGATGGAAGTTACCACAAAGGCTGTACAGCTTCACGGAGGATACGGATACATCAAGGAGTATGATGTTGAGCGTATGATGCGTGATGCCAAGATCACAGAGATCTACGAGGGTACATCGGAAGTTCAGAGAATGGTCATCTCCGCGAACATCCTTAAGTAAGACGGGTCAAGATTCAGACATGAAAGCACTGACTGCTTGCAGGCAAGGGCTTGAATGGATGAAGATTGTAGCAGTTGCAACGCAACTGCGCGATCGAAAATGCGAAGCATTTGAGATCCCGCGTCTTAAACGTGGAGATCAAGGGAAGCGTTTGAGATCTCGCGGCTGTAAAATAGATAAAGATTATTACAGAAAGGACAAAAACTATGAAAGTAGTAGTATGTATTAAACAGGTTCCGGATACCAAGGGCGGCGTTAAGTTCAATCCCGACGGAACACTTGATAGAGGTGCCATGCTCGCGATCATGAACCCTGATGACAAGGCAGGTCTCGAGGCAGCACTCAGATTAAAGGATCAGTATGGTGCAGAAGTTACCGTTCTTACCATGGGACTTCCCAAGGCTACGGATGTACTTCGCGAAGCAATGGCAATGGGCGCTGACAAGGGCGTTCTCGTAACGGATCGCGTACTTGGCGGTGCGGACACATGGGCAACATCAACAACTATCGCAGGAGCTTTAAGGAATCTTGAGTATGATCTTATCATCACAGGCCGTCAGGCTATCGACGGTGATACGGCTCAGGTTGGTCCTCAGATCGCTGAGCACCTTGGACTTCCCGTGATCTCATATGCGCAGGAAATAAAGATCGATGGTGACAAGGTTATCGTTAAGCGTCAGTATGATGATCGTTATCATATGCTTGAGGCTAAGATGCCCTGCCTTATCACAGCTCTTTCAGAATTAAATGAGCCCAGATATATGACTCCCGGCGGGATCTTCGATGCATGTGC
Organism: uncultured Lachnospiraceae bacterium; assembly: GCA_900320345.1. Lineage (GTDB taxonomy): Bacteria > Bacillota > Clostridia > Lachnospirales > Lachnospiraceae > UBA2868. The sequence goes on from ONRZ01000021.1 coordinate 3,843, forward strand.
AGCGGAGATAACCACTTGGGGACGTGCAGACCTTAAGGATGTAGAAGATGGCAACCTTGGACTTAACGGTTCACCTACCAAGATCGCCAAGGCATCGGATAAGGTTCGTAAAGGTGCAGGTGAAAAGGTTGTGCCCGAATCACCCGAAGAAGCAGTATCATATATCGTTGGTAAATTAGACGAAAAGCACATTATATAAGAAAGGGTTTGGTGAATTATTATGAAAATGACTCCTGAACAGATCGCGCAGTACAAGGGTGTCTTTGTGTTTGCGCAGCAGGTTGACAATAAGGTCAGCTCAATAGCATACGAATTACTTGGAAAGGCCAAAGAGCTTGCAGAGTCTCTTGAGACCAAGGAAGTAACGGCCGTTCTTATCGGATCTGATGTAAAGTCACTCGCAGACAGTCTTGCAGAGTACGGTGCCGATAAGGTTATAGTAGTTGACGATCCGGCACTTAAGGAATACAGGACCGAGCCTTATGCACATGCACTTTCATCGGTTATCAACGAGTTCAAGCCCGAGATAGTTCTCGTAGGTGCGACCGCTATCGGACGTGATCTCGGACCTACCGTTTCGGCACGTGTTGAGACGGGTCTTACGGCTGACTGTACAGTACTTAATATCGGTGATTTCCCGCTTCAGCCTATACCGGGCAAGGAAGATGAGCAGCTTCACGGACAGCTCCTCATGACACGTCCCGCATTCGGCGGTAACACGATCGCTACCATCGCATGTCCCGACAACCGTCCTCAGATGGCTACGGTACGTCCCGGTGTTATGCAGAAGATAACACCTATCAAGGGTGCCAAGGCTGAGGTTGTGGAATTCAATCCCGGCTTTACCGAGAACAACAGATACGTTACGATCAAGGAAGTTGTTAAGGCTGTATCGGACGTTAAGGATATCATGGATGCGAAGATCTTAGTATCAGGCGGACGTGGTGTTGGTTCTCCCGAGAACTTTAAGATCCTTGAGGATCTTGCTGAAGCACTCGGCGGACAGGTATCATGCTCACGTGCGGTTGTTGATGCAGGCTGGAAGCCTAAGGATATGCAGGTAGGCCAGACAGGTAAGACTGTTCGTCCCAACCTCTATGTTGCAGTAGGTATCTCGGGTGCCATCCAGCACGTTGCAGGTATGGAAGAATCAGATGTCATCGTTGCCATCAACAAGGATGAGGATGCTCCTATCTTCGATGTTGCCGATTACGGTGTTGTAGGCGACCTTAACAAGATCGTTCCGAAGTTAACTGAGGAGATCAAGGCAGCCAAGGCAGCTAAGCAGGCATAATAATATACTGTTATGAATATTCACACCCCCGTGATCACAGTGATCGCGGGGGTGGATTATTGTGAGGCAAAATATGGCAGCATGTATTTTTGCAATAATACAGCTGATATGTTACTATATAAAACAAAAATCCTGATATGACACAGAGTGAGAAAAAATGGCATATATAACATGCAGGGATCTGAAATTGGGATATGACGGCAGGGTGGTCACCGAGGGTATCAATTTTGAAGTTGAGGAAGGTGATTATCTGTGCATCATAGGTGAGAACGGAGCGGGCAAGAGCACTCTCATGAAGGCGCTTATGAACCTTAATAAGCCGATGAGCGGGAGCATCGAATTCTCCGATGAAATAAAGAGGAATGAGATAGGGTATCTCCCTCAGAATAAGGAGTTTCAGCGGGATTTTCCGGCGTCGGTCGAGGAGATAGTGATAAGCGGCTGCCTGAGCAGATGCGGATGGCGCCCGTTTTACAACAGGAGTGAAAAAAAGACCGCCGAAGAAAACATGAAGCGGATGGACATATGGGAACTTCGGAAGAAGTGTTACCGTGAACTTTCTGGCGGACAGCAGCAGAGGGTGCTTTTGGCAAGGGCCCTGTGCGCGGCGGGTAAGCTTTTATTGCTCGATGAACCCGTAACAGGTCTTGATTACAAGGTTACCTGTGAATTCTACGGATTGCTGTCGGAGCTTAACAGAGCGGGTGTTTCGATCGTTATGGTGAGTCATGACCTTGAAGAAGCAATGGGCCACTCAAACAAGATCCTCCAGATAGGCAGGGAGCAGGTTTTCTTCGGTGATAAAAACGCATATCTTATGAGCGAGAGCTGGAAATCATTCCATCAGCATCACAAGGATCACTGTCATCAAAACGAGAACAAACAGAAACGTATCACGGGATACGAACCTGACAGGAAATTCGAGGAAGCGGATAAGAACGAGACATATGATGCTCAGTACAGAGGAGGAGACCGGTCATGAGCATTCCTTCCACGCTTGCTTTATATTTTTCATACCCTTTTGTGCGCTATGCTTTTGTGGTCGCTGTCGTAATATCATTGTCGGCATCACTTTTGGGAGTGACACTTGTTCTTAAACGATATTCGTTTATAGGCGACGGACTGTCGCATGTTGCATTCGGAGCAATGGCCATAGCAAGTGTCTTTAAGTTGATAAATAACAATGTTATCGTTCTGCCGCTTACTATCGTTGCAGCGATAATACTCTTACGTACGGGTAAAAATGCGAAGGTTAAGGGAGATGCCGCCATAGCGGTCTTTTCCGTGGGAGCATTGGCCATAGGATATCTCATCATGAATGTCTTCTCGACTTCGGCCAATGTTTCGGGCGATGTATGCTCGACCCTTTTCGGATCGACATCGCTTCTTACGCTGACCGAGGGTGAGGTATGGTTCAGCGTGATCCTGGCGGTCATTGTTATCGGACTTTTTATCTTTTTATACAATAAGATATTCGCAGTAACCTTTGATGAAGATTTTGCATCCGCAACAGGCATAAATTCCGACCGGTACAATCTTATCATAGCGATACTCATAGCAGTGATCATAGTTATGGGAATGAACCTGGTCGGGTCTCTGCTGATATCGGCGTTGGTCATCTTTCCGGCGCTTTCGGCCATGCGTCTGTTTAAGAACTATCATAGCGTTGTTATATGTTCCGCAGTCATCGCTGTTGTCTGTGCCGTATTTGGAATGCTTCTGTCGGTACTGTTATCGACTCCGGTGGGTGCAACGATAGTAACGGTCGATATGCTCGTATTTGCGGTAACCTCTGTAAACGGCGGCAGGAAAGGATAGACTATGAAGGAGAGGAAATTTTGCCCGATCAAAAATAATGTTACAGCAGTGGTAGTGCTGCATATCGTGGTTCTGATCATCGGGCTGTCGTTTATCACATACAGGATCTATACGAATTCGTTCTATGCAAGATACAATAAACAGATGGAGAGTATTCTTACGTATGCGCAGAGTCATATAGACGATGATGATATGTCCGAGTGCGCCAGAACATATATTGAATCGGAAAAATACAGGGAAACACAGGCATTTTTCGATAATTTTGTTGATAACTACACGGACCTCCATTATCTGTATATAGTGAAAATAATGGATCCGGAAGATGCAGTGGGGATAAGGAGCGTATGCTCGGCAAATTCGAAGAACGAGAAGGAAAATGAGCCGGAGAACGTTCTGCATCTCGGAGACGGTGAAGAGGACTGGTATACAAAGGATACGGTTGAGAAGTTCAGGGAGATATTGAACGGTAATGAAGATGTGTTTTTTCTCCAGCCGTCGGCATGGGGAATGGACTATACACTTGCAAGACCGCTCATTGATTCCATGGGTTATCACTATGCGGTGCTTTGTGTTGATATATCCACGGATGAACTCAAACAGTCATTGTATAAGAATCTGATACTGAATATCCTGCTTGTAGTACTTTTGGGCCTTACTCTTACGCTGATACTGCTCATCTGGCTTAACAGGAATGTGATCGATCCTATCAGTATGCTGAATAACAGTGTAAAGGATTATGACGAGTCGGCACATGGAAAATACGATCCCGATCATCTCGTCTTTACACAGCCTGAGATCAAGGTGAATAATGAGATCAGGGCCCTCAGTGAGACCATATACAAAATGTCACTTAATGTCAGGGATTACGCAAAAGACAACGTTTCGGCCGAAAAAAAGGTGGAAGGCCTTAAGGGATATGTAAGCAAGATAAATGATGTCGCATATTACGATCCGCTCACACGTGTTAAGAACAGGGCTGCTTATGAAAAAAAATGCGAGGATCTTGAGGCGGATATCTTTAACAGGGTAGCACGTTTCGCGATAGTGATGGCGGATATCAATTTCCTTAAGAAAGTTAACGACAAGTTCGGACATGATAAGGGAAATGAATACATAGTCGGGGTCTGCGCGATATTATCGGATATATTTAAGCGGTCTCCGATATTCAGAGTGGGCGGTGATGAATTTGTTATCATACTTGAAGGCAAGGATTATGCCAACAGGGATGAGCTTATAAAGACGGCGAGGGAAGAACTCGCGGCAGCCTTTGCAAACAGTGACGCGGAGCCGTGGCACCGTTATTCCGCAGCTATGGGAATGGCTGTATATGTCCAGGGTGAAGATGAGAGCGTTGAGAGTGTGTTCAAACGCGCCGATGAGGAGATGTATGAAGCCAAGGTAAGCATGAAAGCACAGAGATAACAGACTTGAAATATCAGGGATTTTTATATACAATTAAAATTGCTTTTTGTGTGCTGTTTACAGCATGTAAAAGGACTGAGTAAGGAGTTTACTATAACAAAAATATGGGAGAAGCGTATGGAGAGGGAAAAAGAGAGCTTTAAAGTATGGACTGATGAGACCAGAAGGATAGTGTATTCGAAGGGACACGGAGTTGCGCACGCCCATGAGATCGAGTGGCTGTACGAGAATCTCGTCGATCTTGCAAAGGACTGGAATGATGAGAAAGGCTTCGCTTACATGGCATTTATCGAGGAACTTCAGCAGGTCAGCCCCAAGGGCAGCGGACAGTATGTCAAGCTTCATGAAACGCTGGCGCATGCGGGTTGTAAGTGCATAGCATATATAGAAGGCAATTCTTATGAGGTATCGGTACAGTCGAGCAAACATAAGAAGATGTCGAATTCTCCCGAAACCGAGAATAAGTATTTTATCACAGAGGCAGAAGGCCTTAAGTGGTTTGAGGAGAAGGGATTTTAACAGCGTGATTAATTGAATACCTGGTATTCTGATCATAATATAAAGAAAGAAGGAAATGGAAATGGCTAAGAATTTTAAGGAACTGACGGCGAACCTGTCGTCCATCAGCAGGAAGAAGGTTGCCGTTGCGGTAGCACAGGATGAAGCGGTACTGGAGGCTATAAAGGCAGCCAAGGAGCGCGATATCGCGGATGCTATCCTTGTCGGAGATGAGGAGGAGATCAGGAAGATCGGCGAATCCCTCGGAATGAACATGAATGATTACGAGATCATTGATGAGAAGGATGTAACGGAAGCATCACTTAAGGCGGTGGGTCTTGTGCATGAGGGCAAGGCGGATATGTATATGAAGGGGCTGCTCCCTACAGCCACATTCCTTCGCAGTGTGCTCAATAAAGAAGTGGGACTTCGTACCGGCAAGCCCCTGTCGCACGTTGCGGTATTCGAGATACCCGGCATCGACAGGCTTCTGTTCCTTACGGATGTTGCATTCATGCCTTATCCGACACTTGAGGATAAGAAATGCATCATAGATTATACGGTTGAAGTTGCCAGGGCCTGCGGTGTTAACATGCCCAAGGTTGCGCCTTTGGCAGCTCTTGAGACAGTCAATGAGAAAATGCCCTGTACGGTAGATGCGGCTGAGCTTACAAGGCTCAATGCGGAAGGCGAGATAAAGGACTGCATAGTTGACGGCCCTCTGTCATTTGATATAGCTCTTTATAAGGAAGCGGCAGAGGAGAAGGGTGCTACGGGCCGTAAGGTGGCAGGAGACGCTGATGTCCTTCTGTTCCCCGATATCCATTCGGGTAATCTTACCTACAAGGCGATAGTCCATATGGTTCCCGGCGTTAAGAACGGATGTATCCTTACCGGTACCAAGGCACCGGTAGTGCTCACATCAAGATCGGACTCATTTGAGACCAAGGTTAATTCAATAGCGCTGGCTGCAATTGTGGCTGAGGAACTGTCGAAGAAGTAGATCAAAATAAAAGAGAGGTAACAACATGGGTAAAAAGAGTCTTATAATCAATCCCGGCTCCACATCCACAAAGATCGGAGTATTCGAGGATGAAACTTTACTGTTTGACGAGACCCTCCGTCATACGACCGAGGAGATCGCAAGTTATGCATCGATCGTAGACCAGAAGGATTTCCGTAAGGACATAATCATGAACTTCCTTAAGGAGAAGAACTTCGATATAAAGTCACTTGATTTTATCGTGGGACGCGGCGGAATGCTTAAGCCCATCCCCGGCGGTACGTATGAGACGACGGATGCGCTTATAGAAGATCTTAAGGTCGGAGTATCCGGACAGCATGCGTCGAATCTCGGCGGTATCCTTGCAAGAGAGATAGGTGATTCCCTCGGTATCCCTTCGTTCATAGTCGACCCCGTGGTCGTTGATGAGCTCATGCCGATCGCAAGGTATTCGGGTGTTCCGGAACTTCCGAGAAGGTCGATCTTCCATGCTCTCAATCAGAAGGCGGTAGCCAAGAGGTATGCGAAGGAAGTCGGAAAGTCATATAAGGATCTTAACCTTATCGTTGTTCACATGGGAGGCGGAGTTTCCGTAGGACCTCACAAGAACGGGAAGGTAATAGACATATTCAATGCACTTGACGGTGACGGAGCATTTTCTCCGGAGAGGGCAGGCGCGGTTCCGGTAGGCGATCTTGTAAAGATGTGCTTCTCGGGAAAATACACCGAAGCTGAGGTATATAAGAAGCTTGTGGGTGACGGCGGTTTCAATGCCTACTGCGGAACAAACGATATGCGCGATGTTGAGAAGATGGTACAGGACGGTGATACGAAGGCTGCCGAAGCAAGAGATGCATTTATCCTTCAGGTTTCCAAGGATATAGGTTCAATGGCATGTGTGCTTGAGGGCAAGGTGGATCAGATAGTCGTGACCGGCGGTATAGCCTATGACAAGTATGTTGTGGCAGAACTTAAGAAGCGCTGCGAGTGGATCGCTCCGTTTACGGTATATCCCGGAGAGGATGAGCTGCTTGCGCTTGCTCAGGGCGGACTTGCGGTCGTTAACGGTGAAGAAGAGGCAATGAAGTATTGATGCTATGATTAACAAACGTCCGTACCAAAAGGTACGGACGTTATTTATCATAAGGGGAACCATCGAAGATGGTGGATTCCTTATGATGCCTAAGTGGCGAGAATATGTCATGAGGGGTACCACGCAGTGGTGGAGTCCTTATGACGTAAGTATTCAAAAGAAATACGGAGTATTTCTTACATTGTATATCATAAGGGGAAGGGAATATGTCACAGAAAAAATACGGTAAATCCTTCGGCGATCTTAATTCGCTGAAGCAGAATTTTTTTAACAATAATGACGGAATGCTTAAAATGGCTGACGGTATGGCGGATATCATAAACGCTCAGCCGGTAAGGAAGACGTGCAAGATATGCGGAGCGCCGCTTAAGAAAAGTGAAGGTAACGGTAACGCGGACGGCCATGCGGGCTGTGTCGTCAGATCCCATAATATAGATTATATTGTCTGCGGCAGATGCGGTCATCTTAATTCCGCCAATGAAGATACGGATGATTTTGCCTCCAAGGTATACGTGGAGGATGATTATTCCAAAAACTATTCAATGAAGGATAAGGAGAACTATGACCGGAGGATGAACATGATCTATGTTCCCAAGGCCCGGTTCCTTATCGACTGCCTGAAGAAAGACGGAACAGGAGAAGGAGATATTAAGGATCTTGATATCGGAGCGGGCTGCGGATATTTTGTTGCGGCCATGCATTCCTTCGGGATAGAGGCAAACGGTATCGAGGTCTCCGAAACAGAGGTTGAGCACGGCAACGCGATGATAGGAGACGGCAGCGGAAACTTCCTTAAGCATGTCGGACTTACGGATTCGATAGATCATATAAAGAATACCGATGCAAATGTGATATCCGCTATCGGGGTCTTGGAGCATCTGATCCATCTTAGGGAGAACCTGGATGCCGTAAGGGATAATAAGAATATTAAATACCTGTACGCATCGGTACCCATGTTCTCGTTCTCATGTGCATTCGAGACGGCATTTCAGGAGTGTTATAACAGGCATATGGGCGGAACTCATACGCATCTTTTTACCAATGAATCCGTCGCTGTGATGGCAGAGTCTATCGGATTCGAGGTTGCTTACGAGTGGCGGTTCGGCTCCGACATAAACGATCTGTACAGGTTCATAAGTGTGTCCATGCGCAAGAACGGGAACGAGGAATTCGCGGATATGTTTGCGGAAAAGTTCACACCTCTTATGGACAAGCTGCAGCTTATACTGGATGAAAGTGAATTCTCGTCGGAACTGCACTTTATACTGAGAAGAAAACAGTGAATGCCGGCATCCTATAATCATTGAATTTAGCGCCGCAATCTGATACAATATAGTTTGCGGCGTTTTAGTCTGCGTACGTATATTTTAGGAGAATGATTTTGCATGAAGATAATCGATAAGATATTCGGAACTCATTCGGAGAGGGAACTTAAGCTCATTATGCCGCTGGTCGATAAGGTGGAGTCATTGCGTGATTCGATGGTGGCCCTTTCGGATGAGGAACTTAAGGATAAGACACGTGAATTCAAAGCGAGGTTAAACGACGGGGCAACTCTTGACGATCTGCTGCCGGAGGCTTTCGCAACAGTCCGCGAAGCGGCAAGGCGCGTGCTCAATATGGAGCATTACAGGGTGCAGATCATAGGCGGAATAATCCTTCATCAGGGCCGTATCGCCGAGATGAAGACAGGTGAAGGTAAGACACTCGTTTCAACCCTGCCGGCCTACCTTAATGCACTTGCGGGGCGAGGGGTGCATATAGTTACGGTCAACGACTATCTGGCCAAGCGTGATGCCGAGTGGATGGGACAGGTTCATGAGTTCCTGGGACTTACGGTAGGTGTTGTCCTTAACTCTATGACACCCGAGGAGAGAAGGGCTGCTTATAATTGCGATATTACCTATGTTACGAACAACGAGCTGGGATTTGATTATCTGAGGGACAACATGGTCATCTATAAGGAGCAGCTGGTGCTCCGCGACCTTGCCTATGCGATAATCGACGAGGTGGACTCGGTGCTTATCGATGAAGCACGTACCCCTCTTATAATTTCCGGACAGAGCGGAAAATCAACCAAGCTCTATGAAGTCTGCGATGTGCTCGCAAGGCAGTTAAAGCGCGGCGAGGATATGGAAGACTTGTCGAAGATGGATGCCATCATGGGCGTTGAGCGTGAAGAAACGGGTGATTTTATCGTCAATGAAAAGGATAAATTCGTAACGCTCACGCAGCAGGGTGTTTCAAAGGTTGAGAAATTTTTCCAGATAGAAAATCTGGCGGATCCCGAGAATGTGGATATACAGAACAACATAATCCTTGCGCTTCGTGCGCATAACCTTATGTTCAGGGATCAGGATTATGTGGTAAAGGATGATCAGGTACTCATAGTCGATGAGTTTACCGGACGTATAATGCCGGGACGCCGTTATTCGGACGGCCTGCATCAGGCGATAGAGGCCAAGGAGCATGTGAAGGTAAAGCGTGAGAGCAAGACGCTCGCTACGATCACCTTCCAGAACTTCTTCAACAAATTTGAGAAAAAATCCGGCATGACCGGTACTGCGCTTACAGAGGAAAAGGAGTTCCGTGACATTTACGGAATGGACGTTATAGAGATACCGACAAACAGGCCGATAGCGCGTATCGATAAGCAGGATGCCGTATATAAGACCAAGAGGGAGAAACTCAACGCGATCTGTGATGAGATAGAAGCTGCTCATGCAACGGGCCAGCCGATACTTGTCGGCACGATCACGATCGAGGCCTCCGAAGAGATAAGTGCGATGCTTAAGAGACGCGGTATCCCGCATAACGTCTTAAATGCAAAGTTCCATGAGATGGAGGCTGAGATAGTAGCCGATGCAGGTGTACATGGAGCAGTCACTATCGCGACGAATATGGCCGGCCGTGGTACCGATATCAAGCTCGATGAGGAATCAAGGGCAGCAGGCGGACTTAAGATAATAGGTACGGAGAGGCACGAGAGCCGCCGTATCGACAATCAGTTACGAGGACGTTCCGGCCGTCAGGGAGATCCCGGAGAATCAAGGTTCTTCATTTCCCTTGAAGATGATCTTATGAGACTGTTCGGATCGGAGAGGCTGATGCAGATCTTCAACACCCTGGGAGTGCCCGAGGGCGAGCAGATAGAACATAAGATGCTAACGAGTGCCATTGAAAAGGCTCAGATGAAGATAGAAGCCAATAACTTCGGTATCAGAAAGAACCTTCTTGAATACGATCAGGTAAACAACGAACAGCGTGAGATCATATATGCCGAGAGACGCCGCGTACTTGACGGTGAGAGCATGAGGGATGTTGTGTTCAAGATGGCTACCGATTTTGTGGAGAGCACGGTGGATATGTGCATCGGCGAGAGCAATAACTGGGAAGACTGGGATCTTCAGGAATTGAACCAGCACCTACTTGCGACCATTCCGGTCAATGAACTGAAAACACCTGATATCCGCGGACTTAAGAAGGAACAGCTTAAGCATAAACTCAAGGAGGAAGCGGTCAAGTTATATGAAGCCAAGGAAGCTGAGTTCCCTGCTTCGGAGCAGATCAGAGAACTTGAACGTGTGGTTCTGTTAAAGGCAATAGACCGTAAGTGGATGGATCACATAGACGATATGGATCAGCTGCGTCAGGGTATCGGATTACAGGCTTACGGCCAGAGGGATCCCCTTGTTGAATATAAGATGTCCGGTTACGATATGTTCAATGCGATGACGGACAGCATAGCAGAGGAGACGGTGCGTGTTCTCTTCCATGTTAAGATCGAGCAGAAGGTTGAGCGTGAGGAAGTCGCAAAGGTTACCGGGACCAACAAGGATGACAGCGCGGCAAGGCAGCCCAAGAAGAGGGCCGAGAACAAGATCTATCCCAACGATCCCTGCCCGTGCGGTTCAGGCAAGAAGTATAAACAGTGCTGCGGAAGAAAATAGAGTCAGGGGGACAGGTTCCTTGACTCAGCCAGGGAGATAAGGGCTTCTCTTTCTCTTGAAGACAAGGCAAGGCGTGTGGAAGAACTTGAGCGGGAGATGGAGGCTCCGGGTTTCTGGGATGATGCCGAACGCTCACAGAAGTTCACCAAAGAACTGAGCAGTCTTAAGGATACGATAGCGCTCGTGAACGGACTTGAGAGGCAATACGAAGATATACAGACTCTGCTTGAGATGGGTTATGAGGAGAACGATCCGGAAATGGTGCCTGAGATACAGGCGGAGTTTGACGAATTCAAGGAGAAGCTTGAGAACCTGAGGATAAGCACGCTTTTGTCCGGCGAATATGATAAAAATAATGCGATCCTGCGTCTTAATGCGGGTGCCGGCGGTACGGAGAGCTGCGACTGGGCTTCGATGCTTTACCGCATGTACTCAAGGTGGGCGGAAAAAAGGGGATTTGCCGTGGAAGTGCTGGATTTTCTTGACGGTGACGAGGCCGGGATAAAGTCCGTGACATTTCAGGTGAACGGCGAGAACGCCTACGGTTACCTTAAGTCTGAGAAGGGTGTACACAGGCTGGTGCGCATTTCGCCCTTCAATGCGCAGGGCAAGCGTCAGACGAGTTTTGTGTCGCTTGATGTTATGCCCGAGATAAATGAAGATCTTGATGTCGAGATAAATGATGACGATCTGCGCATAGATACGTACCGCAGTTCCGGAGCCGGCGGCCAGCATATAAACAAGACCAGTTCGGCTATCAGGATCACGCATATCCCGACAGGCATCGTTGTGCAGTGTCAGAATGAGCGTTCACAGTTCCAGAATAAGGACAAGGCCATGCAGATGCTGAAGGCAAAGCTCTATATGTTAAAACAGGAGGAAAATGCCGAGAAGCTCTCAGACATCAGGGGCGATGTCAAGGAGATAGGCTGGGGCAACCAGATAAGGTCTTATGTAATGCAGCCCTATACCCTGGTTAAGGATCACCGGACCAATGAGGAAGTCGCTCAGGTAGACAAGGTAATGGACGGGTATATAGATCCGTTTATCAATGCATATCTAAGGTGGATACAGGAGTAGATCCGAAGATCACAGGAAAAACTCAAGTATAAATACAACTACGCAGCAGATTATGGATACGGGGAACAGACCCAATCCGGCGAAAGCAGCGACTATACCGAGAATAAGTGCGACAGCTCCGGCAACGGGGCTGTTTGTTGCTTCCATGATGGCGGGAAAAGTCATTACCGCCAGTGTTACATAAGGAACGTAATAAAGGAAGCTCTGGACGAACCGGTTTTTTATCTGTCCGCGGATGAGCGTGAGAGGGATAACACGTATCAGGTTCGTGGTGATGATCATTATTATAATGTAGATCCAGGTTGAGTGTGTCATATCTATGAATCCATTTCTTCAACATTGGTAAGCACCGGATGGATCAGGGCTGCCGCTGCGGATATCAAAAGAGTAAGTATTATTGTGATCGTTCCGGAACTGAGATCAAACTGACCGAAGAAGTCAATGTTACGTACCACCCAGCTTAGCAGAAAGCTTACGGCCACAGCGATGCCGATCGCCTTATCCTTCTTCGAGGGAGGGATTATTATCGCTATGAACATTCCGTAGAGTGCAACGCTTAATGCCGACACGGCCCTTGCGGGAAGTATGGAACCTGCGATTATCCCGGTGGTTGTTCCGAGAGCCCACAGAGGTGTGGATATCGCAAAAGCTCCGAAGGTATAATAGGGATTGAGGTATCCTTTATATGCTATGGATATCCCGAATATCTCGTCGGTGACGCAGCATCCGACCAGTATCCTTTTTAGCAGTGAAGTCTCGGGCGAGAATTTCTGAGTCAGGGCTGTGCTCATAAGAAGATATCTGAGATTCGTGACAAGGCTCATTGCGATGACGCTCAAATAGCCGGCGTTCTGTACAACAAGAGAATAGACGCCGTATTCGCCGGCGGAAGCTCTTGTGAAGAAACTTCCGATGAACCCCTGAAACGGGGAGAGTCCGCACTTTTTGGCCATAAAGCCCAGCGAGAAGGCTACCGCAAAGTAGCCCAAAGCTATGGGTGTACCGTCTCTTAATCCTTTTCTGAATGCGATCGAATTATCCATATTTCCTTCCTCAGATCATTTCAAACTCTGATATTATACTCTAAATATACTGTGGGACGCAACCTGTAATAATATGTAGTTATGCTTGCAAGCGGCAGGCTTTTTTAATAAAATTAAAATGCTCTATTTTCTTACAAGAAGGAATTGATATGAATACAGATACCGGAGTAAAAAACAGATATTTATATATAATGCGGATCTTTGGAGTGATGCTTTTGCTGACCTGTGTTTGTACGATTGCGTTACTTATCCGTTACAATGCAGGTGATAAGACGGAAGTCCTTAAGATCGAAGATCCTGAATATATAAAGACATGGGAAGTCATAGACCGGGACGGGAACAGCTTAAGCGTAGATGCACCTTACAGGGACAAGCGCTTTGAAACCGAGGATTTTACCATAGTATCAGCGCTTCCGGGAGATATAAAGGAAGGCAGTTACCTGTGCTTTATAACACGCGGTAACGTGGATGTTTATATAGACGGAGAACTCAGGAAGAGTTTTGATACGTACAGGGATATCGATCTTCCGGGTGGTACGGTCAAGAACTTTTATATGCTTGTGCCCCTTGGTCCGGATGACTCCGGTGCGGAAGTAAGGATGACGCGCATACATACGGACAAGCGTCTTGAAATAGTACCTGAGACCTTTGTTACAAGCCCGAAGGGCTTATATGACGTGCTGATGGATAAATACGGCGTTGCCTTTATCATGTCATTCATGTTGCTTGTCGTTTCGGGTTTTATCATGATGATCGCGGCGGGGATTCAGATAGGTTACAGGCGGACTATAAGCCTTTTGTATGCTTCCGCGGGGATCTTCGTTACTGCCGGATGGCTTATAACCGATTCTTATCTGTATCCGTTCGTATTCGGACATTACCATATAGACGGAGTGATCAATTACATATTGTGCATGCTGCTTCCGCATGCCTTCCTTTTGTACATAGATTCTCTGCAAAAGGGGAGGTACAGGAAGGTCGTTGTGATACTTTTAGCGCTTGCAAATGCAAGCCTTATCGTGTTCAGCCTGCTGCATTTTACCGGGATCTTTTCATTCAGGCGGGCACTGATATATATAGATATCATCTTGGGTATTGCGATGCTCGGAGTGCTTGTGATACTTATAATCGATGTGCGCAGGAAACATGCAGGTGAGTATATGTACACGCTCATAGGTTTTCTGGGATTCTTTGTATTTGGCATGATAACGATATTCATGCTGACATTCATGGCAAATAAGAATGAGGGACTGATGATGCTCTTAGGGCTCGTATTCCTGCTTGCCTGCGTTATCATGCAGCAGCTTTCGGATCTGAGACGGATATCGGCCGAGAGAGAGCGGGCGATACGCTTATCGGATACCAAGACGAGATTTCTTGCCGGCATGTCTCATGAGATAAGGACACCCATCAATTCCATCCTCGGTATGAATGAAATGATCCTTCGGGAAAATAAGGATCCGGTCATCGATGGATATGCCCGTACAGTGCAGAATTCAAGCCGTATGCTGTTGTCTCTGGTAAATGATGTGCTCGATTTTTCGAAGATAGAAGCCGGCAAGATGGAGATAGTGAACGAGGAATTCGATCTTGGGATGATGTTGGCGGAGACAGAAACGATAGCAAGGGAGAGAGCGCAGAGTAAAGGCCTTGCCTATAAAACGGTATTCTTAAATGCAATACCGCGCAGGATCGAGTCGGATGAAGTCAGGATAAGGCAGATCCTGGTCAACTTTATCAATAATGCGGTAAAGTATACAGACGACGGCAGCGTTACCCTGATGATATCGGGGAGCCGGTCGGATAACGACATATATTATGATCTGAGGTTTGATGTAAAGGATACGGGACGGGGGATCAGAGCGGAGGACAAGGCGTCCCTGTTCGATGCTTTTTCGCGTATCGATATGAAGAAGAACAGAAGCATAGAAGGAACGGGACTGGGAGCAAGGGAGCGAACGGGTGGCCGTAAGGATGAAATGACAGGGCCGGGCTTTATGGCTCCGGATGCCAGGCTGCTTGCAGTCGATGATAATAATTCAAACTTAAGCATAGTGAAGCTTTTCTTAAAACGTACCGGTATAATCCCGGATATGTGCCTTAACGGGAATGATGCACTGAAAATGTGCAAGGAGAAAAAATATG
>ONRZ01000161.1 GCA_900320345.1 uncultured Lachnospiraceae bacterium
GGAGCGCATCCATTCAAAGACACTGGGCAAGCTTATACCGGGTGAGAGGATCGATTCGATCGCAATGTCGATAGCCCAGGGAATGCAGGGGATAGTTGATGAAAAGGGCGTGGATTACGTTAAGGGTTTTGTGGATAAGAAGTTTGAGGAAACGGACTCACGTTCAATAGAAGAACTGTTATCAAAAACCGGAGATAAAAAGATCGATCTTAATGAAGCGCTCACGGAAGGATATACCAAGCTGATCCGTGAAAATATCGACAGATCGATGTCACACATCGATATAGCGGCACTTATTGAAGATAAGATAAATTCGATGCCGATAGATGAGCTAGAAAGGCTGATACTGACGGTAATGAAGAAGGAACTTAATACCATCGTCTCATTGGGAGCACTTATTGGGGTGATCATGGGACTTTTGGGGAACCTTCTGCCTTAGTGAATGGGAGATGGGATAAATGGCAAGTATTATGATAAGGAACATCCGTCTTATAAATCCCGAGACGGGAACGGATGAGATGGTGGATATGCTCATAAGCGGGGGAGAAGTGACGGCTATAGATATCCACGCAAAGAGCACGATACGTGAGATACAGGCCGATGAAGTGATAAACGGCCGCGGGCTTATCGCAGCTCCGGGACTTGTGGATGTTCATGTGCATTTCAGGGATCCCGGTTTTACCTATAAGGAAGATATACATACGGGAGCATTATCCGCGGCAAAAGGCGGATTTACCTCCGTCGTGATGATGGCAAATACGAAACCGGCGATCGATAATGAAGATGTTCTTATAAAGGTGCTTGATAAAGCGAAGGAAGAGAAGATAAGGATATATTCGGTCGGAAACGTTACTAAGGGACTTAAGGGCACACAACTTACGGATGCTGCAGCGCTTAAGGCAGCAGGCGCAGTGGGACTTTCGGATGACGGGATACCGGTGATGGATGAAAAGCTGTTAAAGGAAGCCTTTATAAAGGCTAAAGAGTTTGACCTGCTGGTAAGCCTTCATGAAGAGGATCCCGAATATATAGAGAATAACGGGATAAACAAAGGTTTTGCCTCAAAGGAGTTAGGTATAGGCGGCTCCGACAGGCAGGCTGAGATATCAATGGTAAAGAGGGATCTTAAGACAGCCGTTGAAACCGGAGTAAAGCTTGATATACAGCATATAAGCACAAAAGAAGCGGTCGGACTTATAAGAGAGGCTAAGAAGGAGAGTAAGGATATCCATGCCGAAGCGACCCCGCACCATTTTTCCTTAACGGAAGAAGCGGTGCTAACATATGGGAGTCTGGCGAAGATGAACCCTCCGCTTCGGACAGAAGAAGACAGGATGGCGATCATAGAGGGCCTTAAGGATGGGACGATAGATATGATAGCAACGGATCATGCGCCCCACAGCAAGGAGGAAAAGGATAAACCTCTCACTGAGGCCCCCAGCGGGATAATAGGACTGGAGACGGCATTGGCACTCGGTATAACGAACCTTGTAGACAAGGGCTATCTTACCATGATGCAGTTGATCGACAGGATGAGCACATCGCCGGCCAAGATGTACGGGTTTGATGCGGGATCCATTAAGATAGGAAGTCCGGCGGATATTGTGATATTCGATCCGTATGAGGAATGGATCGTGGAAGATTTTGTATCAAGGTCATGCAACTCGCCCTTTGTCGACTGGAGATTAAAGGGTAAGGTCAAGTATACGATCTGTGACGGGGATATAGTATATAAGGATGATACCATTATTTAAATATTTAAAGACCGGGAATGCAGAAGATAACAGAAAAGAGAGACATTAGGGAATGGGAAAGATCAGGGAAACGGCAAAGGTAATATCGCAGGAAATGCTGGTTAAGGATATCTACAGCATGTGGATAGAGACAGACATTGCAAGGGAGTCTGTCCCCGGACAGTTCATATCCGTGTATACGAAAAGCGAGGCAAGGCTGCTCCCGAGGCCGATAAGCATATGTGAGATAAGAGATGATGCATTCAGGATAGTGTACAGGATAGCGGGTGCGGGAACGAGAGAATTCTCGGCTTACAAGGCCGGGGACAGTATAGATATACTCGGACCTTTGGGAAACGGATTTCCGGTATCGGAAGCGGATAACAGCAGCCCGGTACTTATAGGCGGAGGCATAGGGATACCGCCGATGCTTGAACTTGCCAAACAGCTTAAAGGAGACAAGACCATAGTAGTAGGTTACAGGGATGCGGATATGTTCCTTGATAAGGAGCTTGAAAAATACGGGAGGCTCATCATTGCGACGGACGACGGTTCGGTGGGAACAAAGGGTAATGTCATAGATGCGATGACGGAGCAGGATATTTCAGGTTCAGTTATATACGCTTGCGGACCGGGACCGATGTTAAGAGGAGTCAAGGCTTTTTCCGAAAAGAAAGGCATAGAAGCATATATTTCAATGGAAGAGAGGATGGCCTGCGGAGTGGGTGCCTGTCTTGGATGTGTATGCAGGACTGTAAATACGGACGATCACAGTAAAGTCAAAAATGCAAGGATATGTAAGGACGGCCCTGTATTTAAGGCTTCCGAGATCGATCTTTGAAAAGTAGCAGACATTAAGACAGCAGGATATAAGGAAAAACAGATGGAAACAGCAGATAATAAGTATGATTTGTCGGTAAACGTAGCCGGAGTTACTTTTAAGAATCCCGTGATGGAGGGCTCCGGAACCTTCGGCTCGGGTATGGAATACAGTGAATTTGTCGATCTTAACAGGCTTGGTGCAGTCGTGACCAAGGGTGTTGCAAACGTTCCCTGGCCCGGCAATCCGACACCGAGAGTCTGTGAGGTCTACGGAGGGATGTTAAATGCCATAGGACTGCAGAATCCAGGGATAGATACCTTCATAGAGAGAGACCTTGAATTCCTTAAGGATCATGATACAAAAGTGATAGTCAATGTATGCGGTAAGACGGTTGAAGATTACATTGAAGTGGTTGAGAGGCTGTCGGATGAAGCGGTGGATATGCTTGAGATAAACGTATCCTGTCCGAATGTAAAGGAAGGCGCGATCGCATTCGGACAAAAGGCGGATGCCCTGTATAACATAACGGAGCAGATCAAGAAAAAGGCTAAGCAGCCTGTTATCATGAAACTTTCTCCCAACGTGACGGATATCACGGAGATGGCAAGGGCTGCCGAGGCAGCAGGCGCAGATGCTCTTTCGCTCATAAATACGATAACCGCGATGAAGATAGATATAAATAAGAGGACTTTTGCACTTGCCAATAAGACAGGCGGCCTGTCCGGACCTGCGATCAAGCCGGTTGCCGTAAGGATGGTATATCAGACGGCTCAGGCTGTAAAGATCCCGATAATAGGAATGGGCGGCATCGCAAATGCAGAGGATGCCCTGGAGTTTATCATGGCGGGAGCGAGCGCGGTTGCAGTCGGAGCCATGAATTTCCATGATCCTTATACAACGGTCAAGGTGATAGACGGGTTAAAGGATTATATGGAGAAAAATCATGTAGGGGAGATCAGGGAACTTATAGGGTGTGTAAAATAATAAGGACGATATGGTAAATGTTAAATAAAAACACGCAGGGGCTGCCTGCGTGTTTTCTTTACTCAAACTTCCTGGTAATATGGTAGTATCCTGTTAACCTTCAACCTTCGTCTGAGATTCATTTGCCCAGTTATCAAAGCCTTCCATTACGGCATCATAGGTCTTGGAAGATATTTCCGGAAGTGCCTGTCCCCAGGATTTTGTAGCCTGATCAAAGCCCTTCTTGAACGCA
>ONRZ01000083.1 GCA_900320345.1 uncultured Lachnospiraceae bacterium
GGAAACGGCTTCTTTTGATCTGCTTGACAGTGCCGAGACGCTTATGGATGTTACGGAAGCGGCCGGGGAATTTGAGCAGGAAGAAGCGCGGGAAACGGGTAGAGAATACGATCTGCCAAACGAGACGGCTTTTGCCCCGGAAAATGATGAAAAGACCGTTCTAAAGTTCATACATTCGGATAAATACAGTACTTCGCAGCTTATTGAGATGTTCAGTGCAAGAGATGACGTACTGTTTGTTGAGCCCAATCATATCTATAAAGCAGAAGAACCTTCGGTGGAAGGATACGAAACGGCTTACAATACGGAAGATTGCGCCATTGAAAATGAGACTTCGGGTTATGAGGCAAATGAAGGAGAGGATCTGATCGCTCGGGATAATGATACCGGTCTGTTTGTGAATGCCACAGATGATATTTTGTCTGAGCATGATCCTTATGACATCCCGGCGGAGGGTGCATGGGACGGAAAGAGGGATCTTACATATAAGCAGTATGCCTATGGTGAAGGACCCGGCGGGATGGATATACCGGGCTGGAATACAAAAAGTCAAAATGCCAAAGGTGTAGTCGCGGTGATCGACACCGGCGTGGATTATAATAATCCTGATCTAAAGGATGTTATGTGGGATCAGGGCCTTGAGTATCCGGAACTGGTCAAGCTCGGAGGAGGAAAGTATGGCATAGCTCCGGCGGGTTCGGCTGAATTCGGGTATTCAACGGATGATCCGATGGACAGGAACGGACACGGTACTCATTGTGCAGGTATCATTGCAGCTGCGTGGAACGGATTCGGTGTCAGCGGAGCAGCAAACGGTGTAAAGATCATGGCATGCAATAACAATGATTACAGGAACACGATAAGTGATGTGAGTATCCTGAAGTGTTTTAACTATGTACTTACCGCAAAAAAGGCAGGAGTGGATGTTGTCGCAATAAATAATTCCTGGGGCGGCCCCATGCAATCCCAGGTTTACAGATATATTGTAAGAGAGCTTGGTAAAGCAAAAAAAAGCGAGTTCTCAAATTACGGAATACGTACAACCGATGTTTTTGCACCGGGTACCGAGATATTATCAACCTATCCTGCTTATCTTGGGGATATATACGGAAGCCTTGCCGTGACGGCACAAGACATAAACAAAAAACCTGTCAGAGATGATTATGAAACAGAGGATCCGGACAGATCATATTTTTCATATAGCAATACCGAATATTCGCATTCGCTGTTCATATCCGACAATGCAGTAAAATGGACCGATATCGGGAATAAAAGCCTTGTTATCCCTGTTGTATCGGGAAATACCGATGACAACAAAAGATGCTCCGTACTGAACGTCAGAGCACGGGAAAAGGAACAGTTGCCGGGGGGTGAGTATGAGGTCATAATCAAGCACAGATGTACTATGCCGAATGTATCTCTCGATCTGTATGTAAAGACCGGTGACGGAGAGTTCGTGTTAGTCGATTCCAATTACAGCCAGAGTACCTGGGGCGAAGCGGTATATAAACTGCCTTTTGATGCCGATCTGTATGATCTGAATCTTGTACTTACCGAGGAAAGAGAGGGTACTCCCTTTGCATTGATGAGCGGGACTTCGATGGCAACGCCTGCGGTAACGGGTGCTGTTGCAGTGGTCGCAAAGGCTTTCCCGAATGATTCTGCCGACAAGCGTGCCGCAAGGATACTGGCGGGGGTTGAGATCAAGGATGATCTTTTGGCACAATGTGCTACAAACGGTATAGTAAATGTAAGGAACTCCCTGAATGAGGCGGCATATAATCCGGCGAACAACAAGTTGAAAGTGGCGGGATATTTCTTCGGGGACAGTGCGGAACTGAAATTAAAACAACCCGGGAAAGAAGATTATACTATACTACCGGGGGATATATACAGGGAGGAGAAAGCCGACGGGTACTGCACCCTGACAACGGACATTCCTGCGTGGCTTGAGTCCGGAGAACTTGAGATATATTTGACAAATAATGATAAAACTGATCGTAATCTGGGAATGAGGGTTGTATCAATAAAACGATCCGACACAAAAGATAATAAATATTATCCGAGGATCGCACTTCCTCAGGATCCTGATTTTGAAAGAACCGGTATAGAAACAATGTGTGCTGTCAATGGGCGTATCGTCATGACCGGAACTATCAATGATGGCGGAACTGCGGTCACATGGATATACAATATAGCAGGCAGAAAGTTCGAAAAATGCCTTAAAGGAAGTGACGCAATATCAGCAACGGGAAATATGTGCGCGTGGAATAAAAAACTGGTATATACAGACGATAAAACATGCGAGCTTAGGATATTTGACCCGGTTACGGGAAAGGTGGTTGATTCCGCACTTATAAACGGGATCATTATGAGAACCCAGGCTCCTTTATTCTATCTTACAAAGAGTAATGATCTTCTCTGTTTTGTCGGACAATTGAATCCGCTCGGTATAAATTTGAGCACGATTGTATATGAGATCGATACAGATCAGGAGGACCGGGACGGAAATGTATTTATAACGAACGCCAAAATGACAGGTTTGGCAAAGTTCAAAATAGTAAAAGATGATGGTCAGAAAAACGAACTCGGGAATATTGAATATTTCAATATGAAGAGTACGGATGATATGCTGAAAAATAATGAAACTCTGAAGGGCTGTGCGGTAAACGAGGGTATGATCCTTATAAACGGCTGTACTTTGTCAACAAACAGCACAGCGATAACAGCGGATAATTATTTCCTCGATTTTGACAAGGTAACCGGGGATGATACAGGGTTTGAAATAAGCTCAAACAGGATAGCTCCGTTCAGATTCATCAATGGCAACTGTACGGCATATGGAAATAAGGTGTATTTCCTCGGGATGACCTATGATGAGGGAATGATATTCTCTTACTCGGATGCTTTTTCGACAACCGATACGGGAGATAAGCCCGTTGAGGAACCGACAGGTAAAGTTAAGATAACGCTGACCGCTCAGAATGAAGGAGAAGTTCTGACGGGTAAGAAGATAAAGATGACGGTAACTACAGATCCGGTGGTCAAGGCAGACAGGATCCGTTGGTATTCGGAGGAAGGAACGGTAGCATCAGTCGATCAGAAGGGGATAGTTACGGGTAAAAGACCGGGTTCGACATTGATCTATGCGGCCGTAGATGCGCCGTTCGGGTATAAGAAGGCATACAGGGTTTATGTAAATGAACCCACGACTTCGATAAGCCTTTCCGAGAAAAACATAAAAATGGCTGAAGGATGTGTGGTCAATCTGAAAGCAAATGCAGAGCCGCTTGGCGGTGCATCCCAGAAATTCAACTGGGTGGTAAAGGAACCTTCTTCATGCAGCGATCTGATAAAGGTAGTGGAGAAGAAAAAGAAAGATGACATGCCTACAGAGATACAGATATATGCAGGAAGCCTTCCGGATAAAGTAAATTCAGCCAAGGCAACTGTTACGTTCAGGGCTACCGACGGAAGCAAAAAGACAGCAAATCTTACCGTTACGGTATACAGGGCGACAAAGAGCATAAATATAAAACAAGGCTCAAAGGATGTAACAAATTCGGTGCTTTCCATGGTGGAGAATAAGAGCGTCAGTTTAAAGGCAGTTGTCACTCCCGGGAAAACTGCTTCAAAGTCACTGAACTGGTTTAGTACCGATGCATCGGTTGCTTCGGTAAAAAATGGTAAGGTTAAGGCAACAGGTCACGGCTCTGCACGGATTTATGTCCAGGCGACCGACGGTACGAGTAAGATGGCTTACTGTACAGTGAGCGTAAACGCTCCGGTAAGGAAGGCGGAACTTGATGCGGAAGGAACCATATATCTCGGAAAAGATACGGAACATAATGTAAGCATCAACAGGGTAACACCGGATGAATGCGGGG
The DNA here is from genome assembly GCA_900320345.1 of uncultured Lachnospiraceae bacterium. GTDB lineage: Bacteria > Bacillota > Clostridia > Lachnospirales > Lachnospiraceae > UBA2868. The sequence goes on from ONRZ01000083.1 coordinate 3,888, forward strand.
ATTATTCCGTATCATGGTTAAGCTCGAATCCCGATATCGTTTCGGTGTCTGTAAACAGATCAAATGCCGATAGTGCCGTGATACATGCGAAGAATACCGGAACGGCGAAGATATGGGCTGTTATAACAAATAAGGACAGCGGCGGCAGGAAGACTGTTAAGACGAATGTGATAACTGTCAAGTCAGTGCAGTCGTCTGCAAGTGCAAATAAGATAGCTATCTTATCGGGGAAAAAGAACATAACGGATAATGAAAATATTTCCGACAATGCAGCCGCCAGAGTTAAGGCCGGAAAGGTTCTAAATCTAAAGGCACTGGCTTACGACAAGTCGAACAATAAGATCAAAAAGCCGTATTTTGTATGGACTTCAAGCGATCCGTCCATAGCAGCCGTCACTAACGGAAAGGTGAGGGCATACAAGGAGGGTGTTGTTTCCATAGGCGTCCATATGGTACCGCCGGCAGGTTCGACACAGTGGAAGTCGGAATATTGTCTGATCTATGTATACGAACCCGTTACGAAGATCAGTATAGATTACGCAGAAATGAAAAATGTCAAAAGTATCGCATTTACTTCCGCATCGTCTCCGTACGATACCGTGGAGTTTAAATGCAGCTACACGACAAAAGAAAAATCAGGAAATGATAGAATACGTGAAGATAAACTGATACAATGGAGAAGTTCAAAGCCGGATGTATTATCTTTCATTCCCGGAGAAGATGGTGAGGCATTTTTCCTTCCCAAGAAGACAGGTACTGCCTGGATCACTGCCAAGGCGCTTGACGGAAGTAACAGATCAGTCAGATGTAAGGTCACTGTCATCGGCTCGGTATTAAATATCGCGGTTGGTTTTAAAGGAAAGCTTCCAAGGGGAGTTTCGGTAAATGATACAAAAGGTTCAAAAGGATCCAAGGATGTGCATGGACTTAAAGTTGGCGACAGCTTTACGATAAATCCCATTATAACACCATCTACAGCGGCAGATAAGAAGGTGATGTATATAAGCAGTGATCCGAACGTGGCTGTTGTTAATTCGAGCGGAAAAGTAACGATCAAAAAAGCAATTAACAGAGATATTTATATATCTGTTATGACGGCAGACGGAGGATTGACGGTTGCCTGTGTTCTAAAAAAAGATTAGTTTTTTCCCGCAGTGTATTTATCAGAAAACAGGAGATGAGAGGAACATGAGTAAATTTTTATATTATTGTCCAAACTGCAATAAACTGTATATGGCAGGAGAGGCCGGAAAGACGGTAAAGTGTACCGGGTGTTCGGAGATCGCGCTTGATATGGGTATATCAAGTGAAGAGTATAATGCGCTGAGCGCAGCGCAGAAACAGGAACTGAAGAACAGGATCATACTGAAATATACAGCTGATGAATCTTATGAGGATCCGATGGATGAGGACGCATGGTATGAGGGCCTGTCAGATCAGGATACAGCGCATGCGAACGAGTCGTATGAGAATGCAGAGCATGAGAACGTATCATATGAGGATACAGCACATGAGAATGTAACGTATGAGGGCGCAGCAGGCAATGTGTCCGGCGAGAGTATCGCAGAGCAGGAGATCGCGGGTGCTGATCCCGGTAACGAAGCTATGGGATCGGATGATGAGGCAGTAAAGAAGGATGCGGATAAAACAGCAGCGAAGACGGATGCCGATACTACGGTAGTCCTGCGCAGGAGAAGGGGGATAGCCGGAAATTCCCGTGCGGGCAGAATTCTTATCGCATTATCGAAGATCGGATTGCTCCTGTCCCTGATAGGAAGTGCTGCCATAGGTTTTCTTGTAGCGAATGAAATGTATGCATCGGTAGGGATCGCATATGGATTGGCCGCTTTCCTGGTTTGTACATTATTGTGCCTTATCATTATGGGAATAGGAGAGATCAGTATCCTGCTGGCAAGCGTCAATGCCAAATTGGATGAAAAATAAACCTGATATTTTATTCAAGTGCTTTAGGCACGGCAAGCAGGGTATCCGCCCTCACCCCGGGACTTAAAGGTGTTACCGGGCGTTTGGATCAGTTATATGTTTATCTTAAATATATTTGATTTGAATGAATAGGTGGATATCTGTGATATTCACCTATTTATTTTGCTCTAAGGAGGGTACAGCCATTAGCGAATTAATGATCAATGAACAGATACGCGACAAGGAAGTGCGTGTTATCGGAGAAGAAGGGGAACAGCTTGGGATTATGTCTGCAAGGGAGGCACAGCAGCTTGCTGATGATGCGGGACTGGATCTTGTGAAGATCGCGCCCACGGCGAAGCCGCCTGTATGCAGGATCGTTGATTACGGTAAGTTCAAATACGAACAGACCCGTAAGGAGAAGGAAGCAAGGAAGAAGCAGCATACGGTCGAGATCAAGGAAATCCGTATGTCTCCGAACATTGATACAAATGACCTTAACACCAAGATAAACGCAGCAAGGAAGTTCCTGCAGAAGGGTGACCGCGTGAAGGTGACATTAAGGTTCAGAGGCCGTGAGATGGCTCACATGAACAGCTCCAAATACATTTTGGATGATTTTGCCGAAGCTCTTACCGACTGTGCAGTGGTTGAGAAAGCACCGAAGGTAGAGGGCAGAACGATGACCATGTTTTTAACTGAGAAGCGCGGTTAAGTCCGTGTGAAGTTAAGATAAATGACTGCGATGGCTACATTGATCCTTTTGCTGTAAAACGGATAATGTACGGCGGTCAAAGAAAATAAAAGAATCAGGAGGAACAGGAAATGCCCAAGATTAAGACAAACAGATCAGCTGCTAAGCGATTCAAGGTTACAGGAACCGGGAAGCTTAAGAGGAACAAGGCTTACAGACGCCATATCTTGACCAAGAAGACTACGAAGAACAAGAGGAATCTCAGGAAGGCCGTAATGACCGACGAGACGAATGTAGCAAACATGAAGAAGATCTGCCCGTATTTATAAGATGATATTCGTTCATTAAACGGATCCTGATGTAAGGAAAACGATCCACAGATTTATATTCGAATGTTATCGGGGAAGAAATCAGAAGAATTTAGGAGGATACAGAAATGGCAAGAATAAAGGGCGGATTGAACGCCAAGAAGAAGCATAACAGAGTACTTAAATTAGCTAAGGGATACAGGGGTGCACGCTCAAAGCAGTATCGTGTAGCGAAGCAGTCCGTAATGAGGGCTCTTACCTCATCATTTGCAGGACGTAAGCAGCGCAAGCGTCAGTTCAGACAGCTGTGGATCGCACGTATCAATGCGGCAGCAAGGATGAACGGATTATCATATTCAAAGCTTATGTACGGACTTAAGCTTGCTGAGGTTGACATCAACAGGAAGATGCTTGCCGAGATGGCAGTAAACGATGCTGACGGATTTGCAACACTTGCAGATGGCAGACGAGCAAGACTAAGGATCTTGTGGGAGCAATCTCGTGTGGGTTCAAGTCCCATCCTCCGCACGACTTTAAATTACGTGGAAGCCTTGAATTTACTGGATTTGAGGCTTCTATTTTTATCGAATTTTATCAAATTTTGGTGCGACCCAGGTGCGACCTCCTGTGTTTTAGCGGGTTTTGGGGCTGCTGAGTCAAACAATTCGACCAGATCATCCATGTCCTGCTTCTCAGCATAAGTGTAATATTTCAGGTTCGTTTCCACGGAATGACCGAGCAGTTCGGCCCTTTTTGCGGCCGGGAGATGGAGCTTTGCATCAAGCACGTTGCTGTTGAGGCTCATCCTGAAAGCATGGTTATTGGTCACGTCATAGCTCATGCTCGCGAGAAGGCGGTGAAGGCAGCTTATGTAGGCATCCGTCTTGATCCATTCACCATCCACATTGCAGAAGATATAATCGGATTTAATGCCTTTCTGTGCCTGCAATTCCCTGAGTTCATCCAAAAGTGCCCTGATTTCACATGTCAGAGGAAATTTACGGCCTCCTTTGGATTCGCCTCGTTCATCCTTTGTCCATCCTGCTAAGTAATACTCCGTGCCGCCTTTGTGATAGTGTGAAAGCTGCTGGGCGTGGATATGGATGCAGTTTTCTTTGATATCCGACCATTTAAGGGCAGGTATCTCAGCCACACGGACGCCCGTCTTGATCGAGAAGAGGATAGCGTATCCGTTGATGAAGTATCCGTTATATCTTTTAGCCCTCATACGGGCGCGGATACAAGCTTCAACACTCTCAATCTCTTCGTCTGACAGGATCTTTTCATCAGAAACAGGCTTGGAACAGTCGCATTCCTTGTAGAAAGCCTTATTCTTAAGCTTAAGCAGAGGATTGGCTGTGATGATGTCCTTGGCAAGGGCATACTGGAATGTGACGTTTAAAACGCTCTTATAGGCCAGATACGCCTTTTTCTTGATTTTGTGGGTTACACCCTGCTCGTCAACCGTCTGGGCCTCCCTGAGCATCCTGAGAGTGTATTCAGCCAACATATCACTGTCTATCTTCCGCTTTGTCGATGAACCGCCTGAACGTTGACTTAAGATAGTTGAGTGTATCTTCATTTACAGCCTCAGTCCTGTCCTTGTGTTCTATGGCCTGGTTAAATACTGTCTCAAACTTAAGATCGGTAACGTACAGGCCATAAGCTTTAAGAAGCTTATCATATAACCCTTCCCAAGAATTCATGATGAGTGGAAGCAGGGTAAGATAACAACAAAGCGTGCCATGGAAATACTTGAATTGAAGCCCACAACTTTTTATCGGTTTGTAAAGCAATACGAATCAAAATGAATAATATTCCTAAAGGTTTGTTTAAATTTAGTACATTATCCCAATTATTCAACAGACCTTTAGGTGGTGTATTCCCAGAGCTTACTGCATGAGCGTAAAGGTAGACCTTTTGATATCGCTAAAATGACTGATAAACATTCCCTAAATCTATGGACAATCCCTTTCGGAAGAATGCCATTATTCTTAGAGGGCAGATTAATGTCTGGCCTTTTTTGCCGTCAATTTAGATATTTCATTCAGACCAAACAAACTTTGTCTGAACTAGGGAATGCACAATCATGTGTATTATGATTTTTTGTACAAAAGACACAATATTTACTTCGGTCTGTATTACGACAAAATGATGTTACATACGAGAAATATAAACTGATTTTGACAAGAAAAGAAGGCTACAAGCCATATAATTTACTGAGTTTCGCAAAATATATATTCTATACTAACAGTCAAAGACTAGGGTATTTACAGGGTATTTAAAATGTTCCCCTCAAATTTCACATTTGTTTATAAAAAGTTTATATTTTTATTGCAGTTGATATGTGGGAAGAGTATAATGATAGCGGTGTGTAATCGTTACGATCCATGAGGTTAAAGGAATGAGATATATTCTTCTTTAGAAGATGATACTGATATGACAGAGCTCGGCAAACGGGATATTTCCTGACGCCGGTTTTTTTGTTTTTTCAACCTCAGCGGAAATAATAAATGCATATCTACAGGAGGCTCACAATGGTAAAGGATGAAATGAGAAATAAGATAAGGATAATGGCATCGAAGGTACTGGTCACCGCAATGCTGATAACATGCATGCCGGAGCATGTTTATGCGGCTGAAACGATTGACGATGACCTGCGTATGGAAGAGCCAGCCGCTGTTGAATCGGACACGCTGTATGAAGGACCTGATGAGCTTTTGGAAGAGACCGAAGAAGCGATATCCCGGGAAGAGATCGCTGAGAATGTCAAGGCCGGTGAACTCCTTGGTGATAATGAAGATGAAAATGAAAAGGATAATGCAGAGGCCATTATTCCGTATCAGAATGAAACATATTCAGAGGAACGTGTCAAGGCTGAGTATCTTAATTATTCAGGTCAAGAGATCAGTTCTTGGGCAAGAGCTCTTGATGGCAGTGAGACTACATTGAATGGCGATCTTTACATTGTGCAGGGTTCATTAAATTACACTCACGGCATCACGATCTCGGGTACTGTTAATATAATTCTGGCTGATGGCTGTGAACTGACCTTCGGTACTGAAGAGAATCCCCTTAGTTGTAATGCGATAAGCGGAGGGACTTTATATATTCTCGGTCAGAAGGCCAAAACAGGCCGGATGAGTGTGAATGTTTGCTGCGTAGATGAGGATTACGACGCCATTGATGTCCAGAACTATTATCAGTGGGGCGGGAATGTTAGTGTCAGCTGCAAGAGCAAAGATGGCATTCATCACGGAGATGCTATTCATAGCAGCTTTCTTCTTGTGAATGGAAGGAGTCTGGATGCCATATGTGATGGTAGTTCTACTGCGGCTGTTCATTGCAGCGGCACTGTGGTTATAAACGGTGGAATTATTAATGCCGTAAACTCTGATAATCATGGTATTCTATTGGGCAGTCCGCCTATTAACATTTCGTTTTCCGGCAGAGAGGCAGATGAGCATATAACTGTAAGCAGTTATTATTGTGACAATCCGTCATCAAACAATCCTTATGTAAGCTTAAGTCAGCCGCTTGTTGAATTTGATGATCACGGGAACATATGCAATACAATTAATAAGGGCGTTTTTTTTCGGGGAGAGGAAGAAGTATTTGCCGGCAAGACGCTTTACCCGGCATTTCAGATAATGACTGATAACGAATATATTACTATCAGTGGAGATGTACTAAATATTGAAAACGATTATTATGCCATGAAAGGGGCTGAAGTATGTCTAGGTTATACCGGTGATATGCCTGATGGGTATGAAGTATCGGAATATATCCTTGGCGATAGATATGGTTCCTCGGTATATGCAAGAGTGCCTTCAAATGGTTTGTTTAATATGCCGAATTCAAGCATATGGGTATCTGATGTCACTTTTACGATAACCGATATTGAGTATATTGATGCGGACGGAGTGACGCGGAACATCAGTGATGATCCTGATATTGTCAGGGCCAAACTCCTTACAGGCAGAGAAGGAGGTTTAGAAGAGGGGTGGTATGTTGCTTTCGGTAATATTGAATCTGCTCCGCAAGAGTTATCGGGTAAGGTCAATATAATTATTGCTGATGACAGTACACTAAATTTTGGTTCTTCAACGTACAGGAGAAATTACAGCGCGTTTTGTTCGGCAAACAGCATAAATAATGGCGAATATACGCCAGCGTCCTTAAACATATACGGTCAGACGAAGAGGAGCGGAGCTCTTAATATATACTGCACGAATCATCCCGCTATTACAGTTGATGGGACGGTCGGTTTTTATGGAGGAAATGTAAATTGTGATTGTATTGATGACAATTCTACAAGTTATTCTGCAGTCGGAATACACTCCGGGGGTAGTATTGATATTTCAAAAGCCAAGGTCAATATTGAAACTACTAGGGCGGGAATAGAAGCCGGAGGAGATATAAAGATCAGAAACGGCAGCACAGTTACTGTTTCAAAAAACGGTTCGAATCAGACTCAGGATGCTGATTATTTGTATGCCATATATGGAGAGAAATCAATTTATGTCAGCGACAGTAAGCTGAGTCAGTATAATAAATATGAATATTACGCTGATGGGCGTGGCGCCTATTTCAAAGGGCACGGCGAGATAATAAACAGTGAACTGGCTGGTCATAATCTTATAATAGATTCGGATATTACCATAAAAAACAGCAGAGTAGATTGCGATATAAACGGAAGATATTATCAAAAAGATCCGAGCTATGATTATTATAATATTGTTCCCCCCAAAACCGTGACTTCAAATATTAAAGCCGATCATTGCAGCGGCGTCGGCAGCATTTGTGGTGTGACAGTCAGTGCCAATGATTGTACAGGCGGTTTGGGGTTCGAGGCAAGGGATGCTCTTTTTATAGGGAATTGTGACTTGAGTGATCAGGAAGAAGGAGAATATCATAATATATCCGGTGAAGATATATGTATATCTGACAGTGAGATAAATGGTCATTACATGTTTAAATGCGGCAATATATCACTCAGCAGGAATAAAATACAACTGACACTTGCGAGTTCGCTTTATTATGTTGGTGATACTATGGGTAAAGCATTATTGGAAATATCCGGTACGGCCTATATTACTGATTGCGAGTTCATGAGTGAGGGTGCGGTAAAGGGTAACAGAAGTGACGCCTCCAGGGGCCGATTATTGGAGAGTGACTTATATATAAATAACAGCAAGTTTATTGTTGATTTTACCCAATATGTTCCACTTGAGGATGGCTCCGTATATTTGGTAAATGATTTTGGGGATATTTATGTCAATGACAGTGAAGTATCCGTGTTGAATCAAAAAGGTGGAGCGCCGGGATTGATCCAGGCTCTTGGATTATATTTACGGAACAGTAAACTGACGGCTTCAGGAGGCGGTAAAGGAGTTAAACTGACAGATCGTCTGAATAACGGGATAAATGGATGCCTGTACATTGATAAAGGGAGTGAAGTACTTCTCCAAGGGTATGCGGACGTCATAGGGGACATCATTGTAAACGGAGGTAAAGTAGGCGGCGGTATAAATTTAAGAGCTGGGAAAATACTGCTCGGATGGAGCGACAGAGATGATCTCATCCGCGCCAGTAGTTGTGAAGACTATGTGGAGGAATGGGAGTCTAGCGCCCAACATAATTATGATGATGTAGTTCATATAATGAAGGGTAAGAGGTTCATTGTTTATTCATATAATTACGACTATGAAACCGGAGAGACAATAATCTTACCTGAAGGAATAATCGGAAGCCTGACGGAGGAAACAGTATTAAACGAGGAGCAGAATAAAGCATTATGGACTAAAAGTCTCCGACCGTTTGGGTATTCCGTTACGGTGTCAGGGGGTGTGATCCATGGTGTGGAACCTACTGTCATAGATGGTAAAGAATATTATCTGTATTTTGATGATGAGGCATGTGTATTGAAGACATCGGTTCCTGCGACGGGAATGAAGAAGATAACCACCACATCGGGAACGGTGATGCAGACCGGAAATGCAGGGGAATTTATGCTGTCGGGGATTGATGATGATGCGACGGTGAGTGCCGATGCAGTAACCCTTACGGTGGACGATATTGCGGATCAGTCATATGCCGGAGCGCCAGTGGAGCCTGCCCTGACTGTCAGGGACGGAGAAAAGGTACTCACGGAGGGTGTTGATTATACCGTGAGCTATTCGGATAATGTTCTGCCCGGTATCGCGACAGCGACGATTGCAGGTAAAGGTGCATACTTCGGTTCATTCACCAAGTCATTCAATATAGTGAATCGAACAGTGACCGTAACCGCAAAGGATCAGCGGGTCGCAGTGGGAACCGGTATAGGAAGCGGTGCCGACATGGTCACTGCAGCCGGACTTGCTGAAGTTCATTATATAGCTACCGCAACGATCACAAGTTCGCAGGGTACTTCCGCTTTGGGAGACTATGACGGTGATCTGGTACCGTCTTCGGTTACGATAAAGGATGCTGATGGTGCGGATGTAACTCAGTATTACAGCATTACATATGCTGCAGGTACACTTAGTGTTACCAAGGCGCAGGCAAAGATAACAACACAGCCTTATGCGAAGACCGGTCTTAAGTACACGGGTACGGCGCTGGAGCTTGTTTCGCAAGGAACATCTTCTGAGGGTACCGTTCAATACAGCACCGATTATGATCCGGATGATGAGAGCGGGACATGGAGTGCTGATATCCCTGTTAAGACTGGGGCGGGAAGCTATGAGGTGTACTACAAAGTAACAGGAAACAATGAGCATGAGGACAGCAATGTTGCGGGCCCGATCAGCGTTTCGATAAGCAAGACACCGCTTACTGTCACTGCTAAGTCAAAGACGATAACATACGGAGACACCCCGGATAATGACGGTGTTGAGTATTCGGGATTTGTTAACGGTGAAACGGAAACAGTTCTGGGCGGGTCACTGACATATGATTATGGATATTCGCAGTACGGAGATGTTGGAAGCACATACACCATAACGCCCGGCGGATATAAATCGGATAATTACGATATAAGCTATTCAAACGGAACCCTGACTGTTTCGGAAAAGGAGATAGGACTTAACTGGAGCAACGCCGCTCTTACTTATAACGGTCGTTCGCAGGCTCCCGCTGCTTCTGCGACGGGACTGGTAAACGGTGATGAGGTAACAGTCACCGTAACCGGAGCACAGACGAATGCGGGTAAGAATTATACTGTGGCCGCAACTGGTCTGCAGGGTGCAAAAGCAGGGAATTATAAACTTCCTGCAGACAAAACCAAGACATTTGAGATCGGAAGGGCTTCTCATGGTGATGTGACCGCGGAGGGTTCAGCGAAGTATGGATGTGGAGGCAGTGTTGAACTTGCATCCCTGATAGAGACCGGAGCTTCAACGGGAGCTGTGACCGTGACCGATAATGATGGGATAATTGAAGGGACTCCAGTGGTTTCAAATAATGTACTGAGCTTTGTTCTTACGGATGATGCGGCAGGTGTGGGCAAGAGCGCAACGGTGAGCATTAATGTAACGGGAGCACTCAATTATACCGATTATGCGATCATAGTCACACTGAATGTTATTGATTGTTCGCATGAACATACCACGGTCAGGGATATAAGAAAGGCAACCTGTACGGAAAAGGGTTATACGGGAGACACTAAGTGTACGGATTGCGGTGCGATCATAAGCAGGGGCGAGGAGACACCCATAGACTCCAATAATCACAGTTATGATAACGGAGTGATTACCACACAGCCTACAATACTTAATGAGGGTGTAAAGACCTATACCTGCACACGCTGTCATCATAAATATGCCGTATCCGTGCCGAGGCTTGAGGATGAAAGCGGCGAGGATTACGGTAACCTGATCAAGGATGTAACGGATGATGAAGGCAAAACAAAGGCCGAGGTTGAAACCAAGCCAAAGGAGGATGGAAGCAAAGAAACTACGTTTAAGATAGGCGGAGAGCCTGTGTCAGTGGTGACGGAAGAGAAGGATGGTACTAAAACGGTCAAGTCGCTTGTGTGGATCGGCGGCCTTAAGAGCAGTTACACATATACAGGAGAGGCGATAAAGCCGGAGATCCATGTTTATGACGGAACAAAGGAACTGTCGGAGAGCGATTATTCCATCAAGTATACAGCAAATAAGACGGTTGGACCGGCAACTGTCAAGGTGACTTTTAAAGGAAACTATAAGTCTACTCCCGAGCAGAAGTCAACCTTTGAGATAAAGCCCGCTTCATTGAGCGAAGATGTGATAGTTACGGATATATCCGCTGCAGCCAAAAGCAGTGTTCAGAAGCCCGTGCCGACCGTTATATGGAAGGATAGCGGCAAGATCATAGATAAGAAGAATTTTAAATATGCGTATAAGGATGCTGCAGGCAATGATGTCACCGGAGTCAAAGG
>ONRZ01000051.1 GCA_900320345.1 uncultured Lachnospiraceae bacterium
TTTACCAGTGTTTCGGGAGAAGCTCCCGCCACCTCCACATCGGTTCCGGAAAAATAGAACATATACGGAGACGGATTTATCGTACGCAGGAATCTGTAAGTATCAAGCAGACTTCCTTCAAACGGGGCACTGAGTCTGTTCGAGAGCACTATCTGGAAGATATCTCCTTCCACGATGTACTCCTTGGCCTTTTCCACCATCGTACAGAACCTGTCCCTGTCAAACAACGGAACGATCTCACCGAGCAGATGTCCGCCGGGATCGAATCCCTTTTCCCCCTCCCTTAAGAGAGCCGCAAGATCCTTAAGCTCTATGACCGCATCATTATAATTCTTCTCAACATCATCGGTCTCTATGTTCACGATAAGTATGATCTTCTGGCGCATGTTGTCAAAGGCGATAACCTTGTCAAACAGCATGAGGTCAAGATCCATGAACTCCTCTTCATCATCAGGATCACATCTCACGCTCGGCTCACTGTAACCAAGATACTCAAAGGAAAAATATCCGACCAGACCGCCCGTGAACGGCGGCAGCTGCTCTATCCTGGGGCTCGTATGCTCTGCCAGCACCTGCTTTATCACATCCTTGGGGCTGTCTGTATCAAGGACCTTATCCCCCACCGTCATCCTGCCGTCCTTACAGGTTATAAGAAGCTTCGGATCAAATCCCAAGAAGGTAAACCTTCCCCATGTATCATCCGCCCTCGCGGATTCAAGCATGTACACGTGATCCGAAGCCTTCTTAAGTATCCTAAGCGCTTCTATCGGAGTGATAAAATCCGACAGTATCTCACAGCTTACGGGTATGACCTTATAACTGCCGTCCGCTGCAAGCCTTTTGATCTCATTAAGTTCAGGTATTGTATTCATCATGTTCATCCTCCGGTCTGCTCAAGGATACCATAATCCTCCTCCGGATTCAATGCAAAGAGTTGCAATCTTCGAACCTGCAGACCTTTATTCGGTGAACAAAGGAGTCGAGTAATATCTGTCGCCGCTGTCGGGAAGAAGCGCTACTATGACCTTGCCCCTGTTCTCCGGCTTCTTTGCATACTCGATGGCGGCATGAAGAGCTGCACCCGAGGAGATACCTACAGAGATACCTTCCTTCTTTGCAAGAAGTCTGGCTGCTGCGAATGCATCCTCGTTTGCGGCCTTATAGATCTCATCATAGACCTTTGTATTAAGTACATCCGGAACAAACCCGGCTCCGATACCCTGTATCTTATGCGATCCGGATCTTCCTTCCGAAAGCACCGGTGAATCCGCGGGCTCAAGAGCCACAACCTTCACATCAGGATTCTGCTCCTTCAGATACTCACCCGTTCCGGTAACCGTTCCGCCGGTACCCACGCCTGCAATGAATATATCTACCTTGCCGTCGGTATCCTTCCAGATCTCGGGACCGGTAGTTGCCCTATGTACAGCGGGATTTGCCGGATTGACGAACTGACCGGGTATGAAACTGTCCGGTATCTCCTTTGACAGTTCTTCTGCCTTGGCGATCGCCCCCTTCATACCCTTTGCACCTTCCGTAAGCACGATCTCCGCACCGTAATTCTTAAGTATGCTCCTTCTCTCAACGCTCATGGTCTCCGGCATGGTAAGTATGATCCTGTAACCCTTGGAAGCAGCTATCGCAGCAAGTCCGATACCTGTGTTTCCGGACGTTGGCTCGATGATCACGGAACCTTCCTTAAGAAGTCCCTTTTCCTCCGCATCCTCTATCATTGATTTTGCGATACGGTCCTTAACGCTGCCTGCCGGATTGAAATACTCAAGTTTAACAAGCACCGTTGCCTCAAGTCCGAGTTCCTTCTCAATGTTTGTAACCTCAACAAGGGGAGTATTTCCCACAAGTCCCAATGTTCCTTTATAAATGTTTGCCATGCTCAAACACCTCCTGCATTAAATTTTTCTTTATGGTATATTATATTACCTATTGCGTCAATAGGTTTTTGTCTGTTTTATGAAATCCAATATAAGTTCTGCCCTCTGTTTGGATATCCTGTCCGCCCATTCACGGTTGTTCCTGCCCTTTTTCGTAAGATATATCCCGTCCGAAAACTCAAAATGCGATACCTTCTTTATCTTCTCCACCCTTACATTTGTACATCCTGCCGCAACGAGGCCCGCATGTGCCTTATGATTGAAAGGACTGCACATTACAAATATAGGCTTGTCCGGGAAAATGTATTCCGGCTCCACAAACATCGATCCGTCTAGATTGACCGCATAGGTCAATTCCTTGTTCTTAAGCGCCGCCGTAACGGAACAGCACCCTCCGAAGGAAACTCCGACTGCTCCCATATCTTCAATGATAAGCCTGTTCTTCCATTTGTGATCCGTAGCACCCATTTCCTTTATGAAGCCGATCGCCGTAAGGATATCTTCATACCAGAGCGGTTCGACAGTGTCTAACCTAAACCTGATCTCCTCAAATGGTGTCGGATCCTCAAATTCTGTCCCATCCGCATACGTAAGCTTCGAAGCTCCGTACGGATGTCCTATGCAAAAAACCGCATATCCGCTCGAAGCAAGATCCAAACAGAGCACGGTGTTCTCCGTATCATTACCCTTAAGACCGTGATTACACAGGATAACGGGGCATCTTATATCAGGTTCCGTTTCCGGATAAAAAAACGTGACCGGTATCCTTCTTTTACGGGTACCTTCTCCCGTAAATCCCGTATCATATTTCCCCGATCCGACCGCATATTCACCTATCGGTTCCCTGAACATCGCGCCGCCTCCCAAATATCACAAATCTTCGTTTATACTCCTTATATATGCTGTTCCTCAGTTCCCTTACTTCCGCAGTTTCTTCGTCTGTCACCTTTTCCTCATTCCCTTCTGCATGTCTGTATCTTACACGGTTTAATATATCAAACGCCCGGTCCGTACCGGATCTGAACCTGTCCGGTATATAGGGCTCGTAATCTGACATTATCCCCCTGTCTTCAAAGGTTATCCCTGCGGCTGACCTTATAGTTCCCGTTATATCAGCAATATCCAGTTCAAGCTTTCTAACGGGACCTGCCATGCCGTATCTTGCCGCCCTGAATGCCGCTGTCCCGGCTATCAGGATGATCACCATAAGTAACGCCGCGGCAGCTATAATAAGTCCTATCTTTAAGATATTTCTTATGCTTTCATCTTCCGTTTCTTCAAGATCCGGCACTTCTATATCCGCTATGTTTACAGGCTCCGGAACCCGGATGTTTTCAACCGGTGTAAAATATGAGCCGGCCTGTCCCGCCGCTGCTTTTTCAGGATGTCTTCGCCACGAGCGCTGGGCCGCGGTAGACATTACAGTCGTAGGCTCGAACGGGACCCATCCGAACCCGTCTATATATGCTTCCGGCCATGCATGGGCACACTCTGCCTTAACTTCATAAGTTTCCTGCCTGTCAAACGGGAAAACATACCTGTAGCCCGAGCAGAGTCTTGCGGGTATCCCGTTAAGGCGCAGGAGCATTACCATGGAAGATGCAAAATGAACGCAGTAACCCTTGCCCGTATCAAACAGGAATCCGTCCGCCATACGGCTCATGCCTTCCGTACTCCCGGTATCCGCTCCTCTTATGCTTACGACGTCCGTACGGTATTTATACTGCCTTAAATAATCCTCAACCGCCCTGCATTTTTCATATATGCCCGGACTCTCTTTTGTTATCTCTCCCGCCAGATCGCGCATCCTGTCCGTTGTTCCCGATACGTCAAGGTATTCTTCCATCGTCCTGCTGCCGCCCTGCCAGGCTGCGAACTCATCCTCGCTTACAAGTTCATTAAGACGTAGGCCGAGTGTATTATAGGCATACAGATACATCTGCTTATAACTGACCGAAGTTTTCTTTACCGACTTGACCGGCGAGGCTATCACACTCTCAAGATACGGGCTGCCGTGATCAAGATCCATATATTCCGCATGAAGGCTGTATCCCTTCCTGTGTTTCTCACGGGAATCCCCGGTTACCGGGTTACCTCTGCCATCCCTTAACCTGACAGTACCCTCCGGCATTATCTCATCTCCCGTCTTTAAATATACGTAATCGATGTCAAGCACGGCGTTTCTTGCAAAAAGCAGAGCCTGCTCCGGACTCACATTATGTGAATAGAGCGAAAACAGGATATCGAGCATCTGCTCATGCTCCACTTTACTTCCGCCCGTCAGATATACAACACGGCGCCTTTTAAGCTTTTTCCCGCTGTTTTCATCAATATAACTGAAGGTCGTATTATCCCTTGTCTTTAATTCTATCTCGGTTTTTTCTGATGATCTGATATGGTCACCCGTCTGAGCCAGTGAACTGTATCCCGTATGATATGAAGAACCGAGGCCCAGATCTTCCAGATAATAGGCTGCGGACCATATCATATTAACAGTCTTATCCGCTATCCTCTGCCCTGCATCGATCACCGGTCTCCAGTTGATAGGATCATTTCGCGACGGTATGAGGAGAAGGGCTGCCAATATGATAAGGAAGCCTTCAAACGGATACGGCCTGCTGTCCTTAAGGCCGATGATCATCCGGATATGATATGCGGTCAGTACAAACAATGCGGCATATACAATCCTTACCGTAAGATCGTGAGATATGTCTTTGTAAAAAAAGTCAAACACCATAACGGCATCGGCCGCAAGACAGATAAGCGCTTCCAAATGATACTTACGCGGCACGAGAGTAAAGATGAGCCACAATATATAAACAGGCAGCGCCATCATCCCGGGCAGAGCACCGGCAAGTTCCATTTTCCCGAACAGCCATGCGAGCATGAGTGCCGGCACGGATACCGCCAGCACGGAGATGTTCATTCCCGCAAAGACCCGGAACAGAGATTTAAGCATCGTATAACATAAGGCAAATCCGATACTTGTCCATAGTACGATACCCATAGGGAAAGACTCTACATCATCCGTCAGGATACAATACAGCCTCGCCGAAACGGCAAATGCGGCCGCTACTGTAAGGATGAGCTTAAGTTCACCCGGCAACGATGCAAAAATCTTCGCCGGGCCATTCATCCTCGAGTATGAGGACTGCCGTTTCGTTCCCATATCCCGCCTGTCTCCTCTCCTGTGTCAGCTTATGCATCCTGTCCTTTTCATCATCGGAACGATACACATTCCCTCCCGACACATCATTGTAAAACTCCCTGAAGGAATCATAGGAATCAACCTGCCGCTGCGTTATCCTTCCTGCAGGATAGATAATGAGCACCGGTAATCCGCGCCTCGCAAAATACCATGCCGACGAAACGGCAAATTCAAGAAAGTAGTCCCTTCTTACGAGGAACCGGATATCCTGATCACGTTCCGGTACGTTCGCAGGCTCCAGGATAAGAGTGATCCTTCTGGTATCCTGTTTATCAGGCACCCGGACCATAAGCTCATTATTCCTCGCGGATACCTTCCAGTTGATCCTGCTCATCGGATCTCCGGGCCGGTAAGAGCGCATATCGTTGCCCGGAATCTCTTCCATCCTTATCTCACTCTTACTTCCCACCGAATTGATCAGATTTTCAATATCCATATGTGTTTCGGCAATATCCGTGATCTTGGGGGAAACTATCGCGCGGAACGAATACGGGACGTTAAGCCTTACCGTGAACATACCGAAGATATCCGAAAATCCCAGGCTCTTAATGCCTATGTTGTAAGTTCCGCCGTATATGCACTCAACCCGGGCATTTATCTCTGTCTTGCTCCTTTGATCTATCGAGATCCGTTCTCCGTCCTCTATCCCCTCGAACCTGCATCTGTCCGAGTGCAGCAAAAGTTCCATATTGTGAATGGGAATGAAGCCGGTATTTTCAAACGACATCTTAAGATCATGCCGTTCTCCCTTGATGACGCGGTAAGAAGAAAGTCCCTGATAAACAAGGACACAGTGATAATTTACGGCAATGCATATTACGGAAACCGGAATGAACAGCATGATACCGAACAGAAGTGTGAACGGAAGAACTCCTCCGTAAAAACTGGCAAAAACGACAGCTGCCGACAATATGATGATGTATGAAAGTGATGCCTTCAGATCAAAGCGGACAGACATAGAAACCTCACGAAGGAACCTTTATACGATCCGTGATACGCTTAAGAGCCTGAGCCTGCGTCGTGCGGTTCATCTTAGCCTGTGAGGTAAGTACGAGCCTGTGCGGCAGAGTGAGCAGGGCAGATCTCAGCACATCTTCGGGTATACAGTAATCGCGTCCGGAAAACACCGCAAACGCCTGCGCGCAGCGAAGAAGTGACAACAGTGCTCTTGGGGATGCGCCGCAGGAGATATCCTCGTAACTCCTGGTAGCCTCAACTATCATCACGGCGTAATCGGTAAGCTTACCATCCACGCCTGTCTTTTGGACGCACTCTCTCATATCCATGATATCCTCTCCCGTAAGGACAGTCTGCGTCACTTCATGAAGCGTTCCCAAAAGAAAGCTGTCTGCCATCTTCAGCGCGTCTGCCTTATCGGGATAGCCCACCGAGAGCTTCATCATAAACCGGTCGAGCTGGGCTTCCGGAAGCGGGTACGTTCCCGCTGTCTCCATCGGGTTCTGAGTCCCTATGACCATAAAAGGCTTAGGAATATCCATGCTCTTACCGTCTATGGTAACCTTTTTTTCTTCCATGGCTTCAAGAAGAGCGGACTGTGTTTTGGGAGATGTCCTGTTAAGCTCATCGGCAAGCACTATATTGTTCATGACAGGGCCCGGCATAACTTCGAATTCCCCGCTCTTTGCATTATATATCGATACTCCGGTTATATCCGCAGGCATGGTGTCCGGCGTGCACTGTATCCTGGAGAACGACAGCGATAAAGAATCCGCGAGTGCTTTGGCAAGGCTGGTCTTACCGACGCCCGGAACATCTTCGATGAGCACATGGCCTTCACTTAGCAATGCTATGATCAGCTTATCGATCACCTCGCCTTTACCGACTATCCTTTTTTCCATATTTGCTTTAAGAACCGCTATCCTGTCCGAGATCGTCTTCGTATCCATATGTCCCTCTTTAATGTCTAGATCATAAACAGAAGATTTACTATAGCCGCAGCCACCCATGCCGTGAAGCACTGCCAGAGCACCACTCCGAGCGCCCATTTTGCACCAAGTTCACGCTTTATCGCCGCCACCGCAGCAACGCAGGGGGTATAGAGCAGCGAAAATACCAACAGTGAAGAAGCCGTCGCCACCGATATGGCGGATCCCACCTGTGCTCCGAACAGAACCCCGAGCACGGAAACGACACTCTCCTTCGCTATGAAACCGCTTATTAATGAAGTACAGATCCTCCAGTCGCCAAGACCTGCCGGACGCATTATCGGGACCAGCAGACCCGATATGGCTGCAAGTATGCTTTTTTGCTGATCCGCCGTCATGTTGAAATGCGGATCGAAACTCTTTAGGAACCATACAATGATAGTCGCTATAAGTATCACGGAAAAAGCCCGCTGGAGAAAATCCTTGGATTTTTCCCACATGAGCTGGAGCACATTCCTGATCCCGGGCATCCTGTAGTTCGGAAGCTCCATTACAAACGGCACCGGAGATCCCTTAAAGAGTGTCCTTCTGTATATGAAGGCAACAAAGACACCCGTCACAATTCCGAGAAGGTACAGGGCTATCATAACAAGCGCTCCGTATCTCGGGAAAAAGGCATCCACGAAAAATGCATATATCGGAAGCTTTGCGGAACAGCTCATAAACGGTGTGAGAAGGATGGTCATCCTCCTGTCACGCTCACTGGGAAGTGTACGCGTAGCCATGACAGCCGGCACCGTACATCCGAACCCTATGAGCATCGGCACTATACTCCTCCCCGACAGTCCGAAACGCCTTAGTATCTTATCCATTACAAAGGCAACTCTCGCTATATAGCCACTGTCCTCAAGAAGAGACAGGAACAGAAACATGGTCACGATGATGGGCATGAAGGAAACAACAGAGCCGACTCCCGCGAATACACCTTCAACAACGAGTTTTCTTATCGTCTCGTTTACTTCCGCATTAACAAGCAAATTGTCGACTGATATAGTCAATGCGTTGACGCCCAGTTCCAGCAGATCCTGAAGCCATTTGCCTATCACCCCGAAGGTAAGCCAGAACACCAGGCACATTATGGCGATAAATACGGGGATTGCCGTATACTTTCCGGTAAGCAGCCTGTCAATGCGTTCGCTTCTTGCCCTCTCTATGCTCTGCTTGGGCTTCTTGACGGTCGCCTCACACACTCTGCGGATATATGAAAACCTCATATCGGCAATAGCCGCCTTATGATCGAGCCCTCTCTCATTCTCCATCTGAATGATGATATGCTCTATCATATCCTTCTCATTATCATCCAGCTTAAGCTTTGCGATTATGCTCTCATCACCTTCGGCAACCTTACTTGCCGCAAATCTTACCGGAATTCCTGCTGCCCTCGCATGATCCTCGATAAGATGTATTATCGCATGAATACAGCGGTGTACCGCACCTCCATGGTCATTCTCATCACAGAAATCCTGCCTCATCGGGCGTTCCCTGAAATGAGCCACATGTATGGCATGCGAGACCAGTTCATCCACACCCTCATTCCCTGCCGCGGATATCGGCACGACAGGCACACCGAGCATGTTTTCCATGCGGTTTATATTGATGGTACCGCCGTTTTGCCGTACTTCATCCATCATATTTAAGGCAACGACCATCGGGATGTTCATCTCGATCAGCTGCATCGTAAGATACAGGTTCCTCTCGATATTTGTCGCATCCAGGATATTTATGATACCCTCCGGTTTTTCATTGAGTACAAAATCACGCGATACGATCTCCTCGACCGAATACGGGGACATCGAATATATGCCCGGAAGGTCCACTACCTTCGTATTGGCTTTGTTTCTTATCGGGCCGTCCTTCCTGTCAACCGTTACGCCCGGGAAGTTACCGACATGCTGATTCGATCCCGTAAGCTGATTGAAGAGCGTAGTCTTACCGCAGTTCTGATTGCCCACAAGAGCAAATGTAAGAAGCGTATCATCGGGGAGAGGATCACCGTCTCCCTTCATGTGGAAGCGGCCTTCCTCACCAAGTCCGGGATGTTGTACGGGGACGGTTCTTTTGTCCTGTCCGCTCCCTTTTTGTAAAGACACGGGGGCGGTTCTTTCGTCCTGCCCCTGTCTTCTCTCCATTTCTATCTCCTGCGCATCCGAGAGTCTGAGAGTCAGCTCATATCCGTGCACCTTAAGTTCCACCGGATCTCCCATGGGCGCGAATTTTACTACCTCTACCTCTGTACCCGGTATCATCCCCATGTCGAGAAGATGCTGCCTTAAGGCCTCTTCTCCGCCCACAGTCTTTATTACCGCGCTTTCTCCGACCTGTAATTCGTTGAGTGTCATTTTTACAACCTGCTTATCCAAATATGTGCAAGATCAGCCCACATGCCCGTATCCCTTCCGACATCCGAAAGGTCATGAGGATTTTCGGTTCCCCATCCTAAATCTTCACCCGGGAACTGTTCCTTAAGTTCCGCACACCGTGTATCGGAAACGTTCACGCCCTTTCCTGCCTTGACGGCAGTCACGGCACGTTCAACCTGTTCCATAACATAGGTGCCGTCTGTTTTCACACCTTCCTTACACAGTCCAAGTCCGTGCACTCCCGACGGAAATACATAATGGGCATACGGCACACCATTTTGCCTGAGTGCATCCGCAAATATATAACTGTTCTCAACCGGGACAAGTTCATCCGGTAATGTCTGCCACAGAAAACACGGCGGAGTATCGGGGCTTACCTGTTTCTCAAGCGAAAAATATTCAAGTTCCTCCGGTGTCGGTTCCTTACCGAGCAGTGCCTCAAATGAGGACTCGTGTCCGTATTCCCCGGTTGATATAACGGGATATGACAGGATCGCTCCGTCCGGCCTGTTTGATATTCCTTCAAGCTC